>NZ_JAUBRH010000027.1:77312-79000 GCF_036701775.1 Microcoleus sp. N9_A2
TGCTACGGGTGGCTCTTCTGGGGGAGTTGGCTCTGGTGGCGGTTCTGGTTTGAATGTCTCAGGCGGGGGAGATACCTTTTCTGGAATAGCTGGATCTGGCTTGATTTCCTCTACTTTAGGTTCATCCAGCATGACAATTTCGATGGCATCGTCTGCAAATTCAGCCGGTTTGACCAACTTGAGGCTCAACGGCAGTATAACAGCGTGCAGTATGGTTGAGGCTAGCAGACCGATCGCCAGAAATTTTTTGAGAGCCTCTTCTTCTTGTTGTCTTTGCGTCGCCGAAACGTTTGAAAAACTCATGCCTGATGAATCTCCTTCATAGATTGATTGATTGATTGGCAGCATTCTCGCTCCCGCATATAACCAAAAAAAAACTACCAACTGCTAGTTGAGCTTGCCATCTACGATCGACCTACTCATCACCTTCAACCTTATTACAATTATTCTCATTTAGTTATTTTTTTTATAGCTAATTTATTCTATCACCGGGCATTCTATTTTGCTGTCCGTGTTATTTGCGCGGGCGCTGTCCGAGTTCTGATTTGGGCAGATAAAATTCCCCAATTCCTTAACCGCAATACTCTAAGCCATACTGTACGAAAAAACCAGCATTTTCAAGCTATTTTATACATAATTATTACTTATGAAATTACAAATGGTGATAATCTATTTGTATTAAAATTTCTGCACTATCGCTTGACATTCCCGAACAATCGTGAAATTCTAGTTGAGAATCTTTTTAAGTATTGAATACTATTGTCAACTCCTAATGCAAATTTTAGCAACAAAGCACTGAGTAGCACCAATCCGTAGTATTTCGGAGTAATCCGAGGTATTGCAGCTACTCCAGACCACTCAATCATAGTAATCGTTATCTCTAAGCGTTTAAGTTCACACCTTGGGATTCGCTAGTTCCAAGCTCTGTAAGCAGATTGTTAAACATCCGAGATTGGTTAGAGGAAGTGCAATCTGCATAGTACCGAGAAGATAACAGGGTTGAAGCAAACTTTACTTTTAGGAAGCAACGCCAAAATGTTGAAACCCAATTTCGTTTTTGTAATTGATGCCAACAAGAAGCCGCTTACACCATGTAAGCCTTCTATGGCGAGACGTTTATTGGAGATGGGTAGAGCCTCTGTGTTTAGAAAATACCCGTTCAGCATCATTCTCAAGAAAGAGGTTGCAGATATTCCTGAACCCGTCACGATTAAACTAGACCCCGGTTCTAAAACCACAGGGATTGCTCTTGTTCAAAACGACAAAGCAATCTTTGGTGCTGAGTTAACTCATCGCGGTCAAACCATCAAAGCGTCTTTAGAATCCCGTCGTTCTCTACGTCGGGGGAGGCGTTCTCGTCACACTCGCTATCGGCAAGCACGGTTTCTCAATCGCACCCGTCCTTCATGTTGGTTGGCCCCAAGTTTGCAGCATCGCGTAGAAACCACTTTGACCTGGGTGAACAAGTTAATCAAATTTGCACCCATCGGTGAGATCGTTCAGGAGCTTGTCAGATTTGATTTACAGCAATTTGAAAACCCTGAAATCTCAGGCATTGAGTATCAGCAAGGTGAACTCGCTGGCTACGAAGTTCGTGAATATCTCCTCAACGTGCGACCCGTTTCCGCGAAAACGGAAAGCCTAACGGCTTAAAGTGTAGGCGGAGCAAGGAATCAGCCTTTCGTATG
>NZ_JAUBRH010000028.1:0-56479 GCF_036701775.1 Microcoleus sp. N9_A2
TTGGGAAGCTGCTTTTTCTATTGGTGAAGACCAACTACTAATTCGTTCATGTAGTAGGGGTAATGCCCAACTTCCTTCTGCTTCGGGTATCCACGCAATTGTACTGTACCCCTGTCCAATAATTACGCCTTCGTGATATTCATGGGTTCTTTCTTGTAATGTTTTGGCATCTGCTCTCCCCCATGCAGTATGGTCGATTGCCACTAATATGTGTTCCGTTGGGGGTGCTTCCTCCTGTAATTGCTGGAAATACAGCAGCATCAGTTTTTTCCGGTCTGGTCTACAATCTTGTAATGCCTCGTAGATGCTTGACCATTGACGATGGAATAGCGGACTGAGCGAAAATTCCGCCAAACAGGCTGCATTCCTGGTGGTCATCACTGCATCCATCAGCTCGAATGTTGCATCCTTGCCTCGTACCAATAACTCGTATGCTTCTTGACGAAAGTCCTTTAATCGTTCACTGTTCATTTAAGGAGTGGATAGGTTTTTATTTTTCACCCTCATTCTCTCCTTAACGGTGGCTCTAGTTCTTCTTTGGCCACCGTTCTCATCTTTAGTTAGTCTAAACTACAGGTTGTCAAGTACAATCTATAGGCTGACAATCTAAAATTGAGTTAAGCAAATGCAAAAATACGTTTGTACAGTTTGCGCTTACGTCTACGATCCAGCAGAAGGCGACCCCGACGGAGGCATAGATCCCGGTACTGCCTTTGAAGATATCCCCGACGATTGGGTTTGTCCCACTTGCGGGGCGGCAAAATCCGATTTTGAACCAGAAGAATAAGCGAGAAAAAATTTGTCCGATCGAATCCTCAAAATTACAGTCATAGGTGGCGGTGCAGCGGGTTTTTTTAGTGCGATTACCTGCGCGAAAACCTACCCGCAGGCCCGCGTCACTTTACTAGAAGCTGGCCGCCAACTCCTGGCAAAAGTTCGCATCTCTGGCGGCGGGCGCTGCAATGTCACTCACGCTTGTTTTGACCCAGGTATTTTAGTGCAGAATTACCCCAGAGGAGGGAAAGCTCTGCGCGGTGCTTTTACTCGATTTCAACCACGCGATACTGTTGATTGGTTTGCCAGTCACGGTGTGAAGTTGAAAACAGAAGAAGACGGGCGAATGTTTCCAATCACAGATGATTCGGAGACAATTGTTAACTGTTTGATCCGCGCCGCTGAGGATGCCGGTGTAAAAATTCGCACGGGTGATGCAGTCGTTTCAGTAAAGAAGTTAATGGGGAACGGTGCAGAAGACGGCCGCGGGGACACTGCCTCTATGTTTGAAGTTGAGTTGAAATCGGGGGAGATATTTAAGTCCGATCGCATTTTGCTCGCTACAGGCAGCAATCCGTCGGGTTTTAAGTGGGCAAAAGAGTTAGGTAATACTGTAGAACTGCCCGTTCCTTCTCTATTTACTTTTAATATTGCTGATAGCAGAATCAAAGATTTAGCCGGAGTTTCGGTTCCGAATGCTAAGGTGAAATTGGCGGGAGCAAAATTAGAACAAAGCGGGCCTTTGTTAATTACTCACTGGGGTGTCAGCGGGCCTGCTGTACTCAAACTTTCGGCTTGGGGTGCGAGATTTTTGCACGATCGCCATTATCGAACATCTGTGCTGATTAATTGGCTTCCCCAGTACAATGGGGAGGTTTTGCGGCAGCAACTGGTAGCGGTCAAATCGCAGTTGTCGCACCGCTTGATCGTCTCTAGCTGTCCGTTTCCGATGCCGCGCCGCCTCTGGGAGCGTTTGACAAGTTCGATCGGCATTGACGAGCAAAAACGCTGGGCTGATTTATCCAACAAAGCCCTCGATCGTCTCTTGCTAGAGCTCGTTCAAGGCGAATATCAGATTTCAGGAAAAGGCGCATTTAAGGAAGAATTCGTCACCTGCGGCGGTGTCAACCTCAAGGAAGTTGATTTTAAGACAATGGAAAGCCGCCGCTGTCCGGGACTTTTCTTTGCTGGCGAAATCTTGGATATCGACGGCGTAACTGGCGGTTTCAACTTCCAAAGTGCTTGGACTACGGCGTGGTTGGCTGGAATCGCGATCGGCAAATCAGCCGATTTTTGATCGATCGAGGTTTGGGAGTGGCGATCGGGCGTTAGCGGAGCCCGCCCCTACGGGAGGCTCATCAACGCAGAGGAGCGGGCGATCGTTAAATTTTGTGTTATTTTTGAATTAAAGCGCACCAAATGTGCATCAAGTTCTGTTTGCAGACAAAATTCGCAGTTTTGCAAACTTCACATCGGGTGAGATACATGAAAAACTTGCATCTACAAACCCTAAAATTAGACAACAACCTTGACAGCCATCTTGACTCACCATTCATCGAAAAAAATGGCTTGCTGGAGTTCAACCCCAAATTTATCACTCCCGAATTTTTAACAGCCTGGACGTTTGAAACACACCTGTACGACGAACAAGTTGCGATCGACCACTTTGTCATCACATTTCCCAGCCGCACCGAACTCGAAAAATACGCCGCATCTTTTCGCCCCTTCGGTGCCAAAACAGTTGAAGGCCCCGACTTGTTCCCGATCAACTTTTGTTCGGAAAACATTAATGTTCCCTCCGACTTGTGGCTGCATTTAATGACCTTATTAATGCCAGCCGGCGGCTTAGTAGTATTGGATGCGCCCCACGCAGCCGGCGACCAAAAAAACCGCTTCCAGCAAGAAAGGGGATTGACAGCAGTTCACCACGTCGCGATTCGAGTCGAAAACGTGCAGAATGCTGCTACAATATGGCAAAATAAAAACTTTAAACCCCTGTCAGATCAACCTTTAGACTACGGATCATTAACCCAGTGGTTTCTGCAAAATCCCGCCGGACAAATCATCGAATTAATCGAACGTCGCCCCGGCAATAACGCCACTTTCGACTGCAAAAACATAACAGGTTTGCGCTTGAGTGAATACGAAACAATGACTACTGACTAATGACTAATGACTACTGACTAATTACCAATTACCAATTACCAAACAGCTTATGATAGCAGTAAAAGTTCCCAAAGTCACTTTTCAACCCCCAACATTCAACTCATTTGAAGAAGAACGCCGCCACCGCAAACAGCGTTTAGCCGCCGCACTTCGGTTATTTGGTCGCTTCGGATTTAGCGAAGGAATCGCCGGACACATCACAGTCCGCGATCCCGAACACCTCGACCATTTCTGGGTGAATTCTTTTGGAATGCACTTTAGTTTAATTCGAGTCAGCGACCTAATTTTAGTCAACCACAAAGGCGAAGTTGTTGAAGGAAATAAACCCGTAAACGAAGCAGCCTTTGCCATTCATTCCCAAGTGCACAGCGCCCGCCCCGACGTAATCGCAGCAGCCCACGCCCATTCTCCCTACGGCAAAAGTTGGTCGAGTTTGGGCCGCCTGCTTGACCCGCTGACGCAAGATGCTTGTTCTTTTTATGAAGACCAAGCTTTATTTGACGATTACACCGGAGTTGTTTTGGAAATCGAAGAAGCTAAACGCATCGCCAAAACTTTAGGTGAGAAAAAAGCCATTATTTTACAAAATCACGGGCTGTTAACAGTAGGTGAGACAGTAGATGAAGCGGCTTGGTGGTTTATTTCGATGGAACGTTCTTGTCAAGCGCAGTTAATGGCCCAAGCAGCGGGAAAACCGATTCTCATTAAGCCAGAATGTGCGCGTTTGACACAGCAACAAGTAGGCTCGCACCGCATGGGATGGTTTAGCTTTCAACCGCTTTATGACATGATTGTACACCGGGAACCTGATTTGTTAGATTAACACATAATATCCGTAGGAAAACGGCACTACCGTGTCTTTTTTGCCTGAGATAATTAGAAATTTACGCTGACACCGATTCAAGCCAAGCAATCAAATCCTCTTGACTGCTAAAATCCAACAAATTTTCACCTAAATCATCCAATTGTTCGGGAGATAGCTGCTGGATGCGAGTTTGAATTTCCGGCGAAATCTCACCAGTGCGCCGCCCTATTTGACGCAGAATTAATTCTATTTGGCCCTCAATTCTACCTTCTCGACGACCTTTAATCACAGCACCACGTTGGTCTTCAAAAAACATTTCCCGTTTTTCTAATGCTTGTAATTCCTCAAGATTTAAATTAGACCTATTAGCAATGTTAAAAGCTGTTTTAATTTCTGGTACAGACGCAAATTTCTCCGGTATTTCCTCCATATTAGGAGCATTTTTGATAAAATAAGCCCAACTTTGAATCAAACCTTCAACTTGTTCTAATTTTTTGTTGAATTTGGGCAGTTCCAGAAAAAATAACTCTATTTCTCTGTAATACTCGATATTTTCTTCGACTTCTTTAAAGACAAAATGAGTGAGAAATTTCTCTGTGTTGTCAAACAAAACAAAATCTGTAATTGTTAAAGCAATCAAAGGATTTAATTTTGAGTAGCCTTCTCTCGGTTTTAGCTGAGTCGCGTAGGTTTTGGCTGCATTGTATATGACGCGCTTAGTAAAAGCTTCTACATTAATGACCTGCATTTCGATAATTACAGTTTTGTTGCCTGTAATTTTGGCTTTGACATCCAGGTAAGTGTCTTTTAAACCGGTAATGGCTGGTGCGGCGTAGGGATCGATGATTTCTAAGTCTTGAATTGTCGGCTCTGCGTTGTAAAGCATGGCATTCAGGAAGCTAATCAAAACTTCTTTGTGCTGGGGCGAGGCAAAGATTTTTTTGAAGCCAAAATCTGTTTTGGGATTGATGAATATCATAATTGGTAACGGGTAAGGGGTAATTGATAAACGGTGTTTAATTGTGAAAAGTTCATCATAACATTCCTTCCATTTCTAAATCTTCAATTGTCTGTAAACCGCGCGGATCGCCGACTCGCAAGAGGGAAGATTTCGCATCTTCCCGCACGCCCATATCTGCATCTTCTTCTAAAGATTCAATTAAAGCGTCGATCGCCCCAGCGTACACTATATTATTCGGCAACTCCCGCGCCAGTTGCCCGATCGCCCAAGCACAGTTGCTCCGCACAGCAGATACAGAATCTCCCCGCAGCGTTTGAATCAACGGCGGAATCGCAGCAATCACCACATAATAACCAACTTTTGCCATTTGACCCAGAGAACTCGCCGCCCACAAACGCACCGCCGAAATATCAGTTCTCAGAGCATCAATTAAGGGCGCTAAGGCGCGGTGATCTGTGCAATTTCCCAGGGCCCAAACTACCCCTTTGCGAACGTAACCGTTCCAATCGCGGTTAAGTTGCTCGATCAGCGGTTCCACAGCATCGGGACTCGGATTTCGCCCCAAAGCATAGGCCGCACTCACCCGCACCAAGGGGCAACCGTCTCTCAACAAATTAATTAAATGCGAAATCGCGCGATCGTCCTGCAATTCGCAAAAAGCCCGCGCCGCCATCATCCGGCGCTGAGGTTCCGGGGATTCCAGCAAAGGCAGCATTTCCTCTGGATCTGGTAGCGGGGGTTCGGACTCATCAAAATGATCCAAAGGGCTTTCCAGTTCCGTTTCAAGATCGAGGGCGTTGGGGTAGTCGTTATTGTTCATAAAAAAACTTTACCGCACAGAGGATGCTACGGGTGCAACTCAGTCAACGGTCAATATAAATTAGCATTCCGGGCAATAAAAGCATTCCGATTCAAGACTCAAGTCCTCCTATTGTTCGCCCTGCAGGAGGAAGAGTCCTCATAATTTAGATAAATCCGAACTCTAGTTCTGACTGCCAACAAATACCTCTGGTTTTTCAAAGAGATTTGATCATCCAGACAGAATGACTCTCATAGCCTAATTTTTGATAGAGATTCATTGCAGGCTGATTGTTCAAGAAAACTTGCAAACCAATTTGCCTGTCGCCCCTTGAACGGGCCCAATTTTCTGCCTGAATAATTAAAGCTGCACCGAGTCCCTGACGGCGGTGTTCCGGTGCTATGTAGAGCAGAAAAATGTGAGCGTGGCGGGCTCCAGTGGTTTGCTCGATCGCATTTCCCAACCACAAACATCCGACAACCGATTTGAGATTGGCAGACTGCGAGGGGAGTGCGGAAAAACTTTCTCCCTCTTCCTGGCTGTTTTTCAGGCACTCAACCCACCAAAGCGGCGTCTGGTTAGAAAAATACTGCTCGACAGTTTGAGCCAAATGTCCCAATTCCCGATCGGGGTAAAGCTCTCGGTAAGTATGGTGCAGGAACTTTAGCAGTTTTGCGCGATCGAGTCCAGAACCCGATCGCAGCCCGTAGCCCGGTAATATCTCGGCTGACATCGGTTTAGCGGACACGGAGAGGGGAATAATTTAGCCCCAAGAAAATTGGATTCACTGCTGCCGCTTGCTTTTGCGGGATCGCTTCCTCAATTGGTGCCGGGGCAGCCATGTCAGCCGGCAAAAAGATGCGAGCGCTGACTGCTACCAGAGCCACGAAAAATACTAATATCGCTATAAGTGGAGCAATGTATTGACGAATGATAGCCATAACCGTAAAAACTTGATTCTTGAGTTGATATTATCAAGTCTACCATACAAATCTTGTCAGCTATAATAGCTGCCATTGGACACTTAGCTCAAGCCTGAGCGATCGCAAATACCAACTAACAGAAAATCTAATATTATGAGTGCCTCGCCTGCTGTTTATGAAGCTCTAGCTAAATCAATTGTTTTTTTGAATCAAAAGCCGAGCGCAGCCAATGAAGTTTCGAGTTTCCTAAATACTAATGGCTACTATATCGATCGCATATTCGACGACCCAGAAACAAACTTTTATGCGATCGGATTCGGTTCGACCGACTCCCGAAACCCGCCCGCCCTCGTATTTAAAGGTACAGATTTCATCGACGGCGACGCTATCTTTTCCGACTCCCGAGACATTGGTTTACCTGAATTTGAAAAAAACAAAGATAATATCAAAAACTGGCTCACAGAAATCGGTCAAAATACTGGTAAAAACCCCAGCCAATTATTGCCCGATGTCATCGGACACAGTTGGGGCGGAGCAGTCGCTCAAATTGTAGCAACCGAATACACATCTCTGACCGGCGATATCTTTACTTTCAACTCTCCGGGAGTGTCAGCGAGTACATTCACCACTTTTCGGAAAAATCTCAGCAGGGCAGGCAACAAAAATGTCAATCACTACATTGTCAGCGGAGATTTCGTCAGCTTGTTTGGCGAAGCATTCATTCCGGGAAAAGTATTTATCCAAAGTTTTACCGATCCGAGTATTAATCCCTTAACTGTTTTGGCAAAACATCGAACTGAAAATTTGTTAACTACTCCGCCCGTGGGTTTTTTGCAGAGGCAAATTTCTGTAGAACAATTAAACAGTCCCGAGTTTGCTTATAACAACGACTCAGATTTTAACGAATTTATCGCTGCGATGAATTTCGCCCTGCCCAATGTGTCAGTCGCCATCAGAACCAGAGCCGGTGCAGAGAGTTTGAGAACAGCACCAGAATTTTCTTTTGTGCAGTTAATCAGACAAATGCAATACGGTTTAGCTCCCTTACAACCGAATTATTTATCAGGGGACGATCGCAACAATACTGCTACCGGCGGCCCTGGAGAGGATACAGTTATCGGCAATCGCGGTAACGATACTCTCAGAGGCAATCGAGGTAATGACAGCATCATCGGTGGTGATGGCGACGACTTCTTGTACGGCGGCCGAGATAACGATTATTTGGAGGGTGGCGACGGAAACGATTTGGTTTCCGGCGAGTTTGGCAACGATTTTTTAATTGGTGGTGCGGGGCGCGATCGCTTTGTATTAGAATCCGGTGGCGGAGCAGATGTGATTGTCGATTTTCAAAATGGTGAAGATTTAATTACACTGTCACGGGGTCTAACTTTTCCTCAAGTTATAGTAACCCAAGGTGTTGACGGAGCTTTAATTACTATCCCGATTACTGGTGAAATTCTGGCTACCCTCAGAGGCGTAGTTGCCAGCGATATTACTCGGGTAGATTTTGTATAGCTTTAGTGCTAGAAATTTGGGTAGTTGAGGTGGCGGGAAAGCTGGGCGACTTTAGTGCAAAAATTGTTTTTTATCAAAGGGATTTTTGGCTAAACCGCCCCTACAAAGCTGGGCGGGTTTTGTAGCTAAATTGTTTTTTATTAAAAAGATTGTTGGCTAAGCCAAACCTAAAAAGCAGGGCGATATGAGAAACTAATTTTTTTAATAAGCGTCACTTAATCTACAATGAGTTAACTAACTTAAAAATCAATTCCCGATCAAACGACAGGAAATAAAAAAATATGCCATCCTCCCCCGCTGCTTACGAAACTATAGCCAAGCAACTTGCTTACCTAGATGACAAGCCCGAGTTTCAAACTTTAGTTCAAACAGGCTTGAGTGCTGCTGGGTACCAAATCGATCGCACCTTTGACGATCCCGGAACTGGATTTCACGCGATCGGCTTAATTTCCACCACCCCAGACAAACCGCCCGTTTTGGTAGTTCGCGGCACCGACTCGCCTGTAGACGATATTGCCAACGCAGACCCGCGCGGCACCGGTTTCAACCAATTTGAAGCCAACAAACAAGCATTAGGAAATTGGTTGACCCAAATCAGTCAAGATACAGCAAAAAACCCCAGCCGCTTGCCACCAGACATTCTCGGACACAGCTTAGGCGGCGCCATAACGCAACTAGCCGCCACTGAATTCACATCTGCGATCGGAGATGTTGTCACCTTCAATTCTCCTGGAGTTGCTGAGAGTACAGTCAATACATTCAAGCAGAAAGCCGGCGCCGGAAAAAATGTAACTCACTACATAGTTAGCGGCGATTTTGTGAGTTTGGGAGGAGAAGCTTTTCTACCGGGAAAAGTAGTTCTTCAAACATTTACTAACCCGATTATCAACCCGCTACTTGTCTTGGACAAGCACAGCCAAAGCGGTTTGTTAACTGCTCCTCCTCCCGGCTTAACTCAGGCCGAAATCTCTGTAGACCAGTTGAACCGCCCGGATTTCACTTTCACAGATTCAGATTATTTAGAGCTGTTAGCTGGCTTAGACTTTGCACTGCCTGCCTTGGGAACATCGCTGGAATCGCGCAGCAGTTTAGAACAATTAAGAACCGCTCCGGGAAACTCGTCTTTAGCAAATGTTGTGGCAATGCAAACTGCTCTCAATCTCTCCCAAATTAATAATTTAGTAGGCGACGATGCTAACAATACAGCATCAGGTTTTGGAGGGGACGATATTATCACTGGCAATGGGGGAAACGACACTCTCAGCGGCAACAAAGGCAACGATATTATCAGCGCTGGCACCGGCAACGACCTGGTATTAGGTGGCAAAGGGGATGACAATTTGAACGGGGCAGAAGGAGACGATACGCTCATTGGCGGAGTGGGTGCGGATCTCTTAATTGGTGGCGCTGGACGCGACGTATTGGTGTTAGGATTAGGTGCCGGTACAGATACACTTGTAGACTTTCAAAAAGGTCAAGATTTAATCGGTTTGAGCGGAGGTTTGACATTCAACCAAGTGAGAGTTACTGCAGGCGATTTTATAACAACGATCGAAATTGCCAGTAACGGCGAAGTTCTTGCCAGTATTCCAGGCATTCCAAGTAGTCCGCTAACAGCTAGTGATTTTATTGCGATTTAGTTGGCTGCTGGCAATACAGATATTCGGTAGGGATACAACAATGTTGTGTCCTTATTTTATTTTAGGAACCCCACACAGAATTTATACTCATTCCATGATTAAAAACATCAATATTCCTGCTGGGGCGGGTTCACCGCAATCTCGAAAAAGTAGTGCAGACATTGGTAAACCCGCCCCGCCCGGCTCTTATAATTATAGCGACCGGACTTGATATTAATCGAAATCGTCAAGTCCAGGCCTGGGCATGGCTGCTAATTTTTTCTCATCTTCTAGTGGCAGAAAGAAAATGGTTAGCATACCGGGAATCACAGCCAGCGCGCTCATCAAAAAATAATTTTGATAGCCGAGATTCGCCTGCAAGTAGCCGCTAAAAACGCCCGGAATCAGCACTCCTGCGGCCATAAAAGCCGTTGTAATTGCATAGTGAGATGCTTCGTATTCAGGGCGGACAGTCCGCATCAAGAACACTGTATAGGCAGCTACGCCAAGTCCGTAAGTAAATTGCTCGATCGAATTTACGGCATAAGCCCATTCAATCCCCGGTTGATGTATTGCCAACAGCCAATACAGCACGTTAGTTGAATTTTGCAAAATTGCCGTCGGCCACATCCATTTTTTCAATCCTTGTTTAGCAATCAAATAGCCGCCCAACAACCCTCCAATTAACAGAAACATTACCCCTAAAGTACCGGATAATAAACCCATTTCCGAGGTAGAAACTGCTAATCCTCCTTTCTCCACTTTATCCATTAAAAATGGCGGAGCCATTTTAAACGTCAAGGCATCGCCTAACCTAAAAATCACGACATAAGTAACAATCCAACCAATTTTATCTTGCTGAAAATAACTTTTAAATGCTTCGATAAAGCTTGTTGTTTGTTGGGGTGCGTCGGCTTCCATAGCATAATTTCTAGGATAGGGAAGATACCACCGCTGAAAGAGATATATCAGCACAAACATAATGGCACAAATGCCAAAGGCTGTCGCCCATCCGTAGTTAAGCGCAGACACGCTAAAATCCGAACCGAAAAGTGACAGCGGAATGTCTTGATATATTTTGGTATCGCCTGTATTTCCGGTGACTAAATGCTGTTCGGCCAGTTTCCCGGCGAAGAAAACCAATATACCGCTACCAGCAATGACAGCACCTCTATAAGCCGTGTTGCGAACCCCGACAAACAAGGCTTGCTGGTCTTTATTGAGAGTGTTTAAATAAAATCCGTCAATGGCGATGTCGTGAGTAGCTGACACAAAGGCGATCGCCGTAAAGATAACAAGCGATATAATAATCGGTGCCGGCGTTAATACGCCAAAAGCTAGGAAAGCAAACAGAAAAGCACAAATGATTTCGGTTGTTAAAATCCATTTGCGTTTGGTGGAATACAAATCAACCACTGGCCCCCACAAACCTTTTAAAACCCAAGGAAAAGACAAAAGACTTGTCAAGCCGATGAGTTCGTTGCTGGTTCCCATACCTTTCAAAAAAATCACCGACATTAAATTAACGACGGTGTAAGGGAGACCTTGAGCGAAGTATAATACTGATACCCACAATCCAGCGTTATGCTTTTTTTCCATTGCAGAGATATTTTACCTAGTTACTTATTTGATTTACGGAGTGCGATCGACAATTCCGGTCTATTCAACCCCTGGCATCACAGTATATGTCATTCCGATGCCAGCGGCAGCCATATAAATGGTGTATTTTAGCATCATTCTGAGTCACAAATATTTTCATTTTTGGAATAAGCCTGCAAAATTTTTTCTCCCTTAAAATGAACGAGGTAAGCGCGAACATTCTTGTCCCAGTCAGAAGTGTCATAAGTTCGCAGTAGTTCCAAAGCACTTTCTTCTATCTGATATGCAGTTTTTGGACTATTCGCCGGACGTTCGGGACTGTCAGGATTAACAACAATTAAACCTGCATCTAGAAACTGATGCACAGTCTGGCGGCGCACAGTTTCCCGCGTATTTGGTGCATATTTTTTACTGTACTCCCGATCCATAAATTCCATAATTGGTGTGATTCCCCGAAGTGGAGATTTTGCCGATTCCCAAGCATCCTTTGGCTTGAGGTCAAGCAAAGCCAGAAGAGTTAAGGCGGAACGTTCGTTAAGCTGACTTTTTGGAAAACCCAGCGCTGCAAGTATTTCTAGAGATTCATCAATACGGTTCTTGATTGTTATCGGACTATTTTCTAACGGACTTGTCGCCTTCAGCAGTTGTGTCTCGACAAGTCGATCGATCTCCCGCTGTGTAGGAAATATTTCTGTTATTTGAGCGCCAAGTAAAAGTAATTGCTCTAGATTAGGATACTTCAAATTGCGTAAATCCGTAGCATTAACTTGAGTGTGTCCGTTGAACAGTCGGAAAAACGCATCTACCAAGCTCGAATTTAGATAAACTGCCAATCCCCGCGCCAGGGTGAGGTCTAATCCGCGTCCCTGTTGGTGAAAGTAATTCAAATGGTTCTCAAAACCAACGCTAGAACTATTAATTTTATTGGCATCCCAGACAACTGCAACAATTCGCTTTTTCTCTTCCTTTGAGGAGAAGCGCTTGCTCAAAACATAATGTTCGTTAGGTACGAGGAGTGCAGCAGTTTTTTCCGTGACAGCTAAAGCTTGAGGCTTTCTCGTGGCTGTGGGATATTCAACACCGCCAGCCCAGAAGTGGGCGGGATAAATCAGCGGAACTGTACCGTTTTCCGGTTTTAGCCGCAAGTCAGAGCGAACACGAAAATCTACAACTTTTCCGGTGGAAACTGTTAAGCCTAATTCCTCTAGTGTGCAAGTAAATTGAGCCATTTGATCGACTACTTTCTGGCTGATAGAATCCGGTAAAATCCGAATAAATTGCTCGGAATCTTGGGGATTAATTAGGGCGGTATAGGGCAGTTGGTGAGACAAAACCAGGTCGTCGCCCACGCTGCTGCTTGAGGTTATTAGTACAGTATCTGGCTGTTCTATTTGTTTGGTGGCGCGCACAATAATAGTTTCTTGCAGCACGGCATCATCGCGAAATGGCAACTGTCGGGATTCAAAGATGTGTACTTGGCGTAAAGCCATCATTTGAAGGAATACTTTGCGGAAATCTCGAAAGTATAAACCGTTGCAAAAGCTGCGGGGAGTAATCGATACTAATTCACCGTTTAGTTTGAGCAGGTGAGCAGCAGCAACTGTGAAGCCAGCGTAGAGATTGCTGGTTTCTAGTCCTATAGAACGCAGCAAGGTTCGGGCTTGGGATTTAGCGTCTATCTTGGCATAGGGAGGATTGATAATTGCATGGGTAAATTCCCGTTTTACTGGTTGTGTAAATAGATTGGGCCGCAACATATCGGCGCTGTCTTGAATAAAATCAATTTCGCGCACCTCACAGGTAAAAGATATCCCAAAATGCTGACATTCTATACTGCACAATTCTAAAGTTTCCTTGAGATATTCAATCAAAATAAGGTCAATTTCATAAGCTGTAACGTGCAGGCTACGCGGTCTATTTGGGCGCTGACAAAGTTCGCAAACAAATGCTGCTAACAGGGAACCAATACCAGCCCCGGCATCTAAAAGCGATATATCGGGACAGTTAAATTCAAACATTCCCGCCATCAAAGTTGCGACGGAGGAAGGTGTTAAAAATTGTCCCTTTTCTCCTCTCTGGCTTTGCTGCAACTTTCGGGTTGCTTCTTGGCGCCAGCCATCTACTCGATCGAGTAAATTGCTGTCATGCGGCAGGGCTAGGGTTTGAAAGTGAAGTGCTATCATTTTTTGAGAAAAGTGCGTTAGCGAAGCCCTCGAAGAGGATCGCCAGTTCAGTGTATTTTCGCCAAAATAGGAATCTCTACGCTATCATAGTAGCAGTTTACTCTCTTCCCATAACAGCAAAGGGCAGCCATGAGTCAAGAAAATTTTACATTTCTACTAGACAGCGATAAAAAAGAAGCGCTGAGGGCGATCGCTACTGTCACCGATCGCGATTTAACTTATGTTTTGAACCAAGCGATCGCTTCTTACCTAGAAAATTATCAATGGCTGGTTGATGAGATTAACAAAGGCGTTGCCGAGGCCGAAGCTGGAGACTTTGCCAGCGATGATGAAGTCCAAGCAGTTTTTGCCAAATTGACTAATGAAAATTAAGTGGCTGCGACAAGCTTTGCGAAATCTAGAACAGGCTCACGCATATATTGTCAAAGACGATCCAGAGGCAGCAAGGCAATTAATTTTAAGGATTCAGAGTGCTGTAGGTCAACTCGCCGAATTTCCTTTTATGGGTAGAGTTGGTCGCGTAGAAGCTACTAGAGAATTGGTCATTTCCAATACCTCTTATCTCATCATCTATCGAGTAAAAGAAGAAAACGTAGAAATTATCCGTATCCTTCACAGTTCAAGAAAGTATCCAGAAAATTAGGTGATGTTGCCGATCGCCAGTTCAGTGTATTTTCGCCTAAATTTTCACCGATGTGCAAAAAAGTCAAGCGCCTTCGACAATATATAACTTATCCAAAAGTATGTTGACTGTTCATATAGCTAGAGCGGGAGGTAGCTAACGATGACACAAACTCAAACCAAGCGTTATGATTTTACTTAAGTATCTAGGTCTAAATGATGACAACTATCAACTGGGGTCAAGTTTTAGATAGCATTCCCGAGAATGCCATTGAAGCGATCGTCAACTCTCAATTTGTGTCGGTTCTAATAGAAGCACTTGGATTCACTAAAAATGACCAGTTTCCACAGTTTCCAACAGGTCAGGGTGCTCAGAAAGTAGATTTCGCAGCGCGTAAAAATACTGATAGTGAGAAGTTTTTGTTCTCTCCTGTCGCTCCCTACTTACTTGTTGAAGGCAAGGGACGGGCAATAGCGACAGGATCTAAAATTAACTTAGCGGAAGGTACTCCCAAATATAACGAGTCTAGGGAACAGATTAAAAGATATCTGCTATCTCCTAACTGCCAAACGGCTCAATGGGGCATTATTACTAATGGCATTCATATCCAGTTATTTCGGAGGCATGGGGAAGTTGTAATTCCTGCAACTGCTTGCACTCTGATTAATAAAGGTAATATTAGTGCTATTGTCCAACATATCAAATCTTTGATTGACAACCCGCCCCGAGCATTGACGGTTTGTATCTATAACAATAAAGGAGGAGTGGGCAAAACGACAACAACGCTCAATTTAGCAGCAATTTTGCGAAAACAGAAAAAGAATGTTCTCGTCGTTGATTTTGATTCACAAAGAGATTTAACTAGAACTCTTGGTCTAGACGTAGGAGCTATTACTTTATCTGACTGTCTGACTGATACAAAAGCAGATGTTAACAAAACAGTTGTTAATTTTAATCACAAGGACAAGCGAGGAAAAATTATACATTTTTTTGACGTGATTCCCTCAAGTGATGACATGGAAGAGTTTACAGATCAGCGTCTAGCTGAATCAAAAATTCAAAAAGGTGCAAAAAGATTGCGAGATATCCTTAAACCTTTTGTTTCTCAATATGATTACATATTGATTGATTGCCCTACCCAATGGTTATTTTTCAGCCAAAGCAGTGTTTATGCGTCGGATGTTGTTCTCATCCCTACGAAGCATAATGGATTAGCATCACTACACAATGCAGCTAGGGTGATTACGCAGTTTATTCCTGAAATTAAACAAGTAAGAGGAGATGGTGGGCCAATTGCCTTACCAATCTTTTTCAATGGAGAGAAGATTACAGATTCTGCCCTTCAGACAGCAAATCAGGAAATTGGAAAAATAATCGATAAAGCTAAAAAAGATGGCTTCGATCTGCTACCATATTATTGGCCTAAATCTACACCTGGAAAAGAAATTAAAACTATCTTCAGTATTTCCAGTTATGCTACTGTCGCCAACGCTGCCTTCTCTCACATTCCCGCTGTCTTTCTCAACAATATCGCTTTAGAACACTATTCTGGTCTAATTAAGGAGTATTTCTTGAAATGAGTAAGTATGATGACATCGGTAAGCTGATGCACCTGCCATTAGCTGATATTGAACCAGGGGAACCATGCTCTGAATCTGAGTTTATCATCACCGCCGCAGCCGAGGCAGTTCTGCAAGGTGGCGGACACAATTGGATTCCTGTGATTGTTAAAGAAACAGGTGATTATCAATATCAAGTAGTCAGCAATTCCTTTATTTATGCAGTCGCTCAACAAGCTGAACTAGAGCGAGTCTGGTGCATAATCATTGAACCAGAATCTAAAAACATTGAGCAAGCTAAAATTTTGGCAAGGGAAGTAATACCCAAAGTTAACCTTAGCACAGCATCAAGAGATACTATTCTTGCTGCACTTAGATATTTGGTTGCAGAACCAGGAAGTGCATTGAAGGGATTGGATGTCATTGTAGCGACTAATCGCATTTCAGCAGCCAATCGAGAAACCTGGTCAAACTTTAACCCTGTTACCAGCTTAAAATGTGCCATTACTAAGGGTAAAAAGTTAGATGCTTTAGCAAAAGTATTCTATCTCTCGCCGCCTGCTCCACTCGCGCCACCACCGCCACCGCCTGAAGCAGTTAGTGTGAAACGTGCATCAAGAGATGAGATTTTCGATCGCCTCAATTACTTATCCACTAATAAAATAGGAGGCTTTGAAAATATTGATGCCGAAAAAACAGCAGATGCTATTTTCAACGCGAATAAAGGCAAGTGGAAAAGCCTAACTCCAATTGCCAAACTTGAACCCGGCCTTGATACAGCCAAAATGAAAATCATTAAAACCCTATTTAGCCTGTAAAACTATGTTAAGTGGTGTAGCGGATTCAATTTACTGGCTCAACCGCTATATTGAAATATCGGAAAATATCGCCCATTTTGCCGAGGTCAATTTTAATCTCATCCTCGACTATCCCAGCGGTATTACTCAACTATTTACTGATCTGCCCACTTAATGTACCATTGTGCGAAAATGTCAAGCGGACGCTCAAACAAAAAGTCCGTAAAAGACTGTTAAACGCTCTCTCACACACTTCTCATGCGAAAGACCAAAACATTCTTTTTGTCAAGCTTGTTCCTGATTGGCTTAACAATTAGTTTTCTGCTGACTCCTGGTTGGTTCTCCAACTTCCCATCCCGCGCTAGCGCAACTATGCCTCCGCAAACCCAAACCGCCGAATTTCGCGCATTCTGGGTGGACGCCTTCAACCCCGGCTTCAAAACTCCTCAAGAAGTCACAAAATTGATCGCAGACGCACAGCGGGCAAATGCCAACGCGATCGTCGCCCAAGTCCGCCGCCGAGGTGATGCTTTTTATACCAGTGCGATCGAACCCCGCACTCTCGATCCCAACGTTCCCCCCGGTTTCGATCCCCTCCAAGATTTGATTGACAAAGCCCACGCCGCAGGCATTGAAGTACACGCTTGGATGGTGACGCTGCCGGTGGTTTCGGGCACCAAACTTCCCGCCGGTCACGTTTGGCAACAACACGGGCCTTCTGCCCCCGGCAGCGACAATTGGGCAATGCTGACTTACGGTGGGGAAGCCCAAGGCTATCTCGATCCCGGTCATCCAGACGCCGTAGATTATACTGTTTCCGTCTATTTGGATTTGCTGAAGCGCTACGATGTGGACGGCGTACAGTTGGATTACGTGCGCTACGGCGGGCCGACTTGGGGCTACAATCCGACTGCGATCGCCCGTTTCAATCAGCAAACAGGTCGATCGGGCAAACCCGCACCCACCGATCCCGCGTGGATGCAGTGGCGGCGCGATCAGGTGACAAATTTAGTGCGGAAGCTTTATGTAGAAAGCCTTGCGATTAAACCGCGCGTTAAAATTACCGCCGCCACGATCGCCTGGGGAGACGGCCCACAAAACGATGCAGGGTGGTATCAAACGCAGCCTTACAAAGAAGTATTGCAGGATTGGCGCGCTTGGCTGGAAGAAGGGATCGTAGACATGGCGATGCCGATGACTTACCAGCGCGAGTACAAACGATCGCAAAAACTCGCTTACGATAACTGGATCGAGTACGCCAAAGACCACCAGTACAACCGCCAAATTGCGATCGGCCCCGGCAATTACCTCAACTACATCGAAGACACCCTAGGTCAGATTCGTCGCGCCGAACAGCCGTCTGCAAAAGGAAATCACGTAGCCGGTACGGTGCTGTATTCCTACGCTAGCAGCAACGTCTACACGAATGTGGAACTGCGATCGGGCGGTAGCGGTGATTTGCCCCGCCAGCCTTGGAAATACGTTCCCCAAAGCAACGATTTGTTTTATTCCGCGCTTTCGCAGCCGAGTCAATACGTTGATGCTGCGACGGGCAAAACCTATGAAACTCAGCCTGTGTGGGCGACAGCAGCAGCCGTTCCCGATATGCCTTGGAAGTCCCGGCCGACTACAGGTGCGATCGCCGGAAATTTGCAGCGGTGCGCTCAAACTTGCGACGGTGCCAGCTTGACATTGCAGTTGATCGATGCTGCTGCCAAGGTGCGTCAACTGCGCGCTGATGGTAAAGGATGGTTTGGGGCGATCGAGCTTTCTCCGGGAACTTATCAGTTGAAAGTTGACGGAAGTCAAATTCAACAAACAGTTAATGTTGTCGCCGGTGAAGTCACCAAAATCAATTTCGGAGCATCTTAATCAACTTGTAGTGCGATCGACCGATTTAACTGGTCTACTCGTTACCAGGCTCTGCCTGGTAACGCAGATCCGGAGGCTCTGCCTCCAATTTCCATAAAAGCTTGCGAGGCAGAGCCTCTAGATATCTGTTCCCAGGCTCTGCCTGGGAACCAGTTAGTATCATAAGCTAAAATAAATTCATCCCACATCAAATTATAAATTTATCAATCGAGATATGCTAATAACAGAAGCTGCTTTCACGCTCCGTAAATGGACAGTTAAAGAGTATCACAAGCTGGGAGAAATGGGATTTTTTCACCCAGAGGAACGAGTCGAATTAATTGAAGGAAATATCATCAAAATGAGTGCAAAAGGAACTGCTCACACCTCCGCTTTAGGCCGTACAGATAGATTGCTGCAAAGCCTTTTTGCAAATCTGGCGTGGGTACGAATGCAAGATCCGATCGCCCTTGATGACAATTCCGAACCCGAACCAGATATCGCCGTAGTCAGAATCGATCCTTTTGACTATGCGACTCACCATCCGACTCCCTCAGAAGTCTATCTCATTATCGAAGTGGCAGATAGCAGCTTGGCTTACGATCGCGAAGTTAAAGCTAAAATTTACGCGCGATCCGGCATTGCCGATTATTGGGTGCTAAATGTGGGCGATCGACAACTCCATGTTTTTCGAGAACCCGCTGAAAATGGGTATCAAAGCGAAGTAATTATTGGGGAACATGGGAGCATTTCACCGCTGGAATTTCCCGCTTTCAATATCGCAATTCAGGCAATGTTGCCCCCTCTGGTATCAAATTGAAAACGGCTGTATCAATTCTCTTTATTTGTGAATTATGTTTTTTTTATTAACCGCAGAGGGCGCAGAGGGCGCAGAGAAAGAGAATAGAAGAGATAGAGAGAATGGCTTTTCTCTTATTCTTCTGTCTGGCGATTCTTCTCTTCCCTTCTCTATTCCTAATCGCTTTCTAGAATGCTTGCGAGCAAAGCTTGCTGAGCGTGCATCCGATTTTCTGCCTGATCCCAAACGCGCGATTGACTGCCTTCAATCACTGCATCGGTAATCTCTTCATCTCGGTGTGCAGGCAAACAGTGCAATACAATTGCATTCTTATCTGCTAACTTCAGCAATTGTTCATTTACCTGATAGGGTTCAAACAAAGGAATCCTGATTTTTGCTTCCTCTTCCTGTCCCATACTCGCCCAAACATCAGTATAAATCACTTGAGCATTTTTAGCAGCAGCTTCCGCATCAGCAGTTACAGTAACTTCTGTTTTTCCCTGAGCAATTGCCTTAGCTTTTGCCACAATCTCAATATTCGGCCCGAAATCTTCAGGACAAGCAATTCTGACATTTATCCCGGTCATTGCACAGCCTAACATCAGCGAATTTGCCATGTTGTTACCGTCGCCAAAATAAGTCAGTGTCAATCCTTCTAGCTTGCCAAAACACTCTTTTACTGTCAGTAAATCCGCTAGCACTTGACATGGGTGTTCGTCATCTGTCAGCGCATTAATTACAGGAATTTTGGCATAGTTGGCAAAAGTTGCTAAATCCTTTTGCTCGAAAGTCCGAATCGCCAAAATGTCTAAATACCTGTCTAAAACCCTGGCTGTATCTACCAACGGTTCGCCGCGGCTGACTTGTGTAACGTTGGGATTGAGGTCAATCACTTGCCCTCCCAATTTATACATTGCTACCGTAAAACTTACCCGCGTTCGCGTTGAAGCTTTGGAAAATAATAAGCCGAGAACTTTATTGCGTTTCAGCTTGACCATTCCCGATTTTAAACTGGCTGCTAGATCCAGCAAATAATTTAATTCGTCAATGCTTAAATCTGCCAGACTTAATAAATCTCGCCCTTTTAATGAGTCCATGCTTTCCCCCACCCACAAATTTTTAACTGTGTCTTAAATCTTAGCCCGCAGAGGTGGGTTTTGTTTCTGTAATCCCTAGTTGAGATCTGCGGGTAAGGTTTATGCGGGCAATTGCTCGATCGCGCGATCGATCGAATCGCAACCTTGTTCAACCGTTTCTACCACAGCCAACACGCCCCGCAATTCCCCAGCGCCGGGGAAACCCTTAGCATACCAGGTTAAGTGCTTGCGTGCTTGGCAAACACCGCTTTCACCTTTATATTCCCACAAAGCTCGCAAATGTTCCTTAGCACATTCGAGCCGTTCAATTGGTGTCGGAGCTATCTTTTCCACACCAGTTTTCAAGAAATAATCAACTTCTCCAACCAAAAAAGGATAGCCCAAAGTTCCCCGCGAACACATCACTCCATCGGCGCCGGTTTCTTCCAGACATCGCATCGCTGCTTCCACTGAAAAAATATCCCCGTTAGCAATAACTGGAATCGATAAAACTTCTTTCACTCGGCGAATCCACTCCCATTTTGCCGGGCCGGTGTAACCTTGCGATCGAGTGCGGCCGTGTACGGTAATCATTTTTGCTCCCGCATCTTCCATCCGCTTCGCAAATTCCAAAATATTAATTTCTTTGTCAGTCCAACCAATCCTAGTTTTAACTGTGACAGGAACATCTACCGCTTCCACAACTGCCCGCACAATTGCCTCGGCCGTTTCCGGGTCTCGCAGCAGGGAAGAACCGCCACCGTTTTTAGTAATTTTGTTAACCGGACAGCCCATATTAATATCAACAGTATCCGCTCCTTCTGCCACTGCTTTCTGGGCCGCTTCTGCCAAGAAATCCGGGCGGCAGTCAAACAATTGAATGCTAATCGGGCGCTCGTTCGGGTCAACTTCCATAATTCTCGGCAGTTGCTTCACGTAGTGCAAACCCGTAGCGTTCACCATTTCCGTGTACATCATCGAATCCGGCGCATAGCGGCGCACTAGGCGGCGAAATACCAAATCGGTAACGCCGGATAAGGGTGATTGCAGGACGCGACTTTTAACTTCAAAATCGCCGATTTTGAGCGGAGTTGCTAATCTTTCTTTTAATTCTGGAGATAAAGTAAGCATAGTCGATCGCACTTTAATTTTAATATCTGTATATTATACTACACTTCCGATACTTGACAGTTATTAATTATATTTTTTGCCGATTATTGAGTGGCAGCTAAAAGTATATTTAACCTCACATCTTGCACCATTCTCAATTACTTGTTTAGGAACAGGCAAGATGCCTGTTCCACAAGAAAACTCATTCTTTGTGGAACGGGCATCTTGCCCGTTCTTGACAATCGTGCAAGATGTCAGTTTAACCTGACTGCAATGCCTATTTTACAGATCCCGATCGCCCGAATTTGAATATTGTTAAATTATGGCCCAAAGCCCAACCCCGACTACACTTAAATCTCTGTGTCGCTTCGATCTATCTATGGGGTGTTGCCATTAATGGGCGATCTACCTACAAAGAGTGTTGTGCAACTCATATTTTTCTTGTTTAATTCTGCCGAATGCTCTGACTGCCTTCTGTTCCGGCTGCCTTCAGACGACTAATGCTTAAATTTATTGGGATTCTGCAAAAGCCGTACATCAGATCGTTTTAAACTACAATTGGTGGATTCCTGACGACGCCGATCGAACATTAAAAAAATTGTAGAGAATTCCTATGGATGCCACAGCACTCTGGCAACGCTATCAAGACTGGCTTTACTATCACTCTGGATTGGGACTTTACCTCGATATCAGTCGCATGGGATTCGACGACGCTTTCGTCGCCACAATAAAACCCAAATTTGACAAAGCTTTCAAAGATATGGCAGCTTTGGAATCAGGTGCGATCGCCAATCCCGACGAAAACCGCATGGTGGGCCACTACTGGCTGCGAAACCCCGATTTAGCTCCCACTCCAGAATTAAAACAAGAAATAGTCGAAGCAGTAGCACAAGTCGAAACATTTGTCAAAAAAATTCAAAACCGCGATATTAAACCGCCCTTTGCTCCGCAATTTACCGACATAATTTCGATCGGCATCGGTGGTTCGGCCCTAGGCCCCCAATTTGTCGCCGAAGCTTTATCCCCAGACATTCCGCCCCTAGCAATTCATTTTATCGACAACACTGACCCGGCGGGGATCGATCGCATCCTTAACAAAATCAAAGACAAACTCGCCAGCACCCTAGTAATTACTATCTCCAAATCCGGGGGTACCCCCGAGCCCCGCAACGGCATGATCGAAGTTCAAAAAGCCTTCGCCGCCCAAAAACTCGACTTCGCCAAACAGGCAGTTGCCATCACCGGCACAGACAGCCAACTCGACAAAATAGCCGTAGGAGAAGGCTGGATTGGCAGCTTCCCGATGTCGGACTGGGTGGGAGGACGCACTTCGGAACTCTCAGCAGTAGGACTTTTGCCAGCAGCTTTGCAAGGCATCGACATTCGGGCGATGCTCGACGGCGCTAAAGTCATGGACGAAGCTACCAGAATTCCCGACATTAAAAACAATCCCGCCGCCCTTTTAGCCATGAGTTGGTATTTTGCCTGCAACGGACGCGGCGAAAAAGACATGGTAGTTTTGCCGTATAAAGATTCACTGCTATTGTTCAGCCGCTACTTGCAGCAATTAGTCATGGAATCGATCGGCAAACAGGAAGATTTAGACGGCAACACAGTTCATCAAGGAATCGCAGTTTACGGCAACAAAGGCAGCACCGACCAACACGCCTACGTCCAGCAACTGCGAGACGGCGTGCCGAATTTCTTCCTAACATTTATCGAAGTTTTGGAAGACAGGCAAGGCATTTCCCCAGAAGTAGAAACCGGCGTCACTTCGGGAGATTATTTGTCTGGTTTGTTGCAGGGAACTCGACAAGCTTTGTACGAAAATCACCGAGATTCCATTACTGTCACAATTCCCCAAGTCAACCCTCGGACAGTAGGAGCATTAATCGCCCTCTACGAAAGAGCCGTAGGTTTTTACGGTTCCTTGGTGAATGTCAATGCGTATCACCAGCCAGGGGTCGAAGCAGGCAAAAAAGCAGCCGCGGCTGTATTGGACTTGCAGCAACGGGTACTGCAAGTGCTCAAAGACGCCCAAAAACCTCTGTCTGTCGCAGAAATAGCCAAAAAAGCAGGAAAGCCAGAGCAAATCGAGACAATTTACAAAACTCTGCGGCATTTGGCAGCCAACGGGCGCGGCGTAGCTTTGGAGGGAAAATTAGCGCAACCGGCTACTTTAACTGCAAGTTATCAAGAGAATTAAACAGTAGAATTAAACATTAAAAGTGAAATTAGTCACTTTTAATGTTTAATTTTTAATTCCCCCATGCCATTAACGATTCTGGTTGCTGACGACGATTTCGCGACTCGCTTGTCAATTACCGATTATCTAGAAATTACCGGATACTCTGTAATCGCTGCTGAGAACGGCAAAGAAGCTTTAGGTTTGGTAGATGAATTTCAGCCCCACTTGATTGTTACCGACATTACAATGCCCGAGATGGATGGCTACGAATTTGTGCGGCGAGTTCGGACTCGTCCCGCTTTCCGCTTGCTGCCGGTGATTTTTTTGACGGAACGCACGAGCACGCAGGAACGGATTCGCGGCTATCAGATGGGGTGCGACAATTATCTGGCTAAACCTTTTGAACTCCAGGAATTGGGGGCGGTAATTCGCTCTTTGCTCGATCGCTACGCTCTAATCGCTCAGGCACCGTCTCATTCCCCAAAACCAGAACCGACGCCAACAGAGGCACGCAGCAGAGCCAATGGCCAGCCAGAAGCAGATTTTTCAACTCAAAAGTCACAAACGGGCGATTCCCTACGGGATAGCTCCGCCGCGCGTGCATCTGGCAGCCAAAATGCCCCGACTTTGACTCAGCGAGAGCGACAAGTGCTAGATTTGCTGACAGAAGGTCTTTCTAATATTCAAATAGGCTCCACACTCCACCTCAGTCATCGAACTGTCGAAAAGCACGTCAGCAGCTTGTTCAGAAAAACTGACAGCAACAACCGAGCAGAACTCGTTCGCTTTGCGATGGAACACCATTTAGTCAGATAACCGCAAAGGCTCAAGCAAAAAAAAATAGCGGAAATTGTTGCACAAACACGAATCACCTCATGCTCAAAAATTACTCAAAAAATCAGAAACTTCTCTATACAGTAGCCCTAGCAGCTTCCATAATTTTCTGTATTGCCATGACATCGATGGGAATCACCAAATATTACAGCGTTTTACAGGGTGGAGACAACTATAACGATTTCCCTACCAGCGGTTTCAGCGTCATCAGACTTCTAATTAACGGTTCCTACTTGATAGCAACAGTTGCATATATTATTTGGTTATTCAAAAAAAAACCACAAATTCGAGCTTTACAGACATTTGCAAGTATGCAATCCCCTTTCTGGCCCTTGCCCTCATAGCTTATCCCCAAAGCAACGACATTTATTTGTACTTGCATTACGGATCGATGAGCTTACATAAAATTAATCCTTATCTTAATAATCCTGATACCTTAGTTTCTAACGTATCTCCCTTCCTCAACTGGTTGCAAACTTCTACCTACGGCCCCGTTTCTCTGTTCTTTTTTTCGGTATCAGCACTTGCTTTACCAATTAGCCCTTTACTGGGAGTTTATATTTTTAAAATAATCTGCGTATTAGTACACGCGCTCAATGCCTACTTAATTTGGCGGTTGCTAACAAATGCTGAAAACCGTAACCTCATAACAATGGCTTATTTAGTCAATCCCATGCTATTGAACGAGCAAATAGCTAATGCTCACCTTGACGTTTTAGTTGCTAATACATTGATTGTTTTAATAGGATGTATTTATTACCAACGTTATGTTTTTGCAATTTTAGCAATTTGGGTGGGTTTTTTAATAAAAACCTTACCTATCATTTGGCTACCCTTAGTTTTTGCTTTCCTCTGCAAGCAGCGTCGGTGGAGAGATTTAGCAGCATCAGTCTTGCTTTCTTTATTAATTATCGCGGTGATAACTTATACATTTATGCCAACAGTTTCAGCTTGGAGAAGTCTTTTAAATCCAGGAACCACCGGGGCGACTGCTCGATCTTTTCACCATGGGATCAATTTATTTCTAAATTTTTTGCCAAATATAAGTGTTGAAACTAGGGAAAGTATTCTATCATTCCTCAAATATTTTGCGTATTTAAGCTGGATTGTTTACTATGCAGTGACGTTAATTAAAACATTCTTTCGCAAAAATGACTCGGAAATTAATTTGGTATCAGATATTGGATGGACGACTCTGACTTTGTTTTTGTTTGCTACACCTTGGCTAATGCCTTGGTATCCATCTATTTTGCTGCCAATTGCTGCTTTGAGTATCAATTCTCCCCATTTTGTATTGACCAGCTTAACTTTTTGTTTGTCACCAAGTATCATCTTGGGAGGGGGAGCTGGAAAAACTATGCTCTCCCTAGTGACGAGTTTTGTCACCGTTGTCCCACCTACAGCATTGCTAATATTCGGGCGGAAGAGGGCACGGTTTTAAATTGATTTTTGCCCTCCAACTCTTAATTGTTCCTGACTCATAACATACTCCAACAAACCCTGCGAAGCGTCCATCAGCAAATCAATTACCCGATCGAATCCATCCGGGCCGCCGTAGTAAGGATCTGGCACTTCTTTAAGGTCGTATTTCTGGCAAAAATCGCACATCAACCGCACTTTATCTTGATATTTTCCCGCCTTGTCGAGAGCAAGAATATTCCGATAATTTTCCCGATCCATCGCCAGAATAAAATCAAAATTTTCAAAATCTTTCCTTTGAAATTGGCGGGCTGCGCCTAACAATTCAATTCCTTGCTTCCTCGCAGCCAATGCCATGCGGCTGTCAGGGGCGCTACCAATGTGATAGCCGCCTGTTCCGGCGGAATCGCAGGTGATACGATCGCCCAAACCTGCTTTTTCGATTAAGTGATTCATGATATTTTCTGCTGAGGGCGATCGGCAGATGTTTCCGAGGCAGACAAACAATAATTTAGTCATTAGTTATTAGTTATTAGTTATTAGTTATTTGTTGTTTGTTGTTTGTTATTTGTTGTTTGTTGTTTCCGGTTGCATCCGAATTATTAGTAACCGGAATTAGGATACGGCAGTGCCGTGTCCCTACCCCAAATAACATTGTAGGGACACGGCAGTGCCGTGTCCTCTATTATTCCGGTGCAACCGGAATTCACATCAGTTGTCAGTTGCAGTGCCCGGAGCGAAGTCGAAGGATGATTGGTCAACTGTCAACTGTCAACTGTCAACTGCCCACTGACTAATGATTAACCGAAACCGGGGAGATTTAGTCCACCGGTGAGTTCTTCCATTTTCTCCCGCATCGTAGCCGTAGACTTAGTGTAAGCATCCAGCATCGCCACCGTGACGAGTTCAGAAACCACATCAGCACCTTCACCGATCGCATCCGGCGAAATTTCCACCCGGCGAGGTTCTTGGTTGCCGCTGAGAAAAACTTTGACCAAGCCGCCGCCGGCAGTTCCCTCAATTTCCATTACATCCAACTCTTCTTGGAGCTTTTTAGCTCCTTCTTGAACCTGCTGAGCTTTTTTGAAAGCTTCAGTCAGTTCCTTCATTTTGCCGAGGCCGAAGCCAAATCCTTGTCCTGATTTTGTCATAGCTAGTTTCTGATTGTGTGTAGGCTGGCAGTTTGCCGTTTCCGTTTACTTCAATGATGCCTTAGAAAGGGAACTCTCCCAGTATTCTAACTTCTGGCTCCAACAACAGCGACCACCGCTGCTCGACTTGCTGTTGAACGTGGCGGATCACTTGAAAAATATCATTGGCCGTTGCCGACCCGCAGTTAAGAATAAAATTAGCATGGCGCTGAGCTACTTGTGCGCCCCCGATCTGATATCCCTTCAGTCCCGCTTGTTCGATGAACCAACCTGCCGTCTTGGGGCCGGGGTTACGGAAGACTGAGCCACAGCTCGGTAAGTGGTAAGGTTGAGTTGTCCGCCGCTGGCTGAAATGGTCATTAGTTTCTGCCATTACTTGCGATCGGTCGAATCCCGGCTGTAACTGGAAAGTCGCTTCTGTTACCAGCCGATCGCCCCCTTGCAACACCGAAGTCCGGTAGCGGTACTCCAACTCTTGGGGAGTCAAAATTTCCACCTTACCGGAGGGGGATAGCAGGCGAGCATTGACCAGAATATCAGCAGTACAGCCCCTGTGAGCGCCTGCATTCATCACCACAGCCCCTCCCACGGTGCCCGGTATACCGACTGCCCATTCTAGACCTTTCCAGCCCCGTTTAGCCGCCAACCAAGCGAGGCGGGGAATTGACTCCCCCGCCCCGGCCGTAACTTGACCTGCTTCTGCATTGAAATGCACTTGCTTGAGGTAGCGAGTGGCGACGACCAAACCGGACAAACCCCGATCGCTCACCAACAAATTAGAACCCGCACCCAACAGAGTCACCGGCACCCCTTCATCCTGTGCCCAGGCAAAACTTGCTTGCAAAGCCTCCATGCTACGGGGAGCGACGTACCACTGGGCCGGGCCGCCGACTCGGAAAGAAGTCTGGCCAGCAAGCGAAACTTGGGAGTTAATCTGACAGTCAGTTCCCCGCAAAGAAATAGGAGAATACACTCGCCGATTGTCCTTAACAGAGGAGTCATTCGAGATTGTCACCATCTTGAAAATCCTTAAAAATACCTTCGCTCGAAGACGTGGTTGAAAATTCATTTAGCTAACTTATGGTGCCCCTTTGAGCGAGCCGCCCGACAGAAGTTTCGGCACAACGTGCCACGCCATAATGTCGATCAACTCTACTCAGTTCGCGAGCTAATCTGGGCGATCGGCGGCTTGATAAAAAGCCATAACCTCTGGAATAATCTGATTCAGATTACCAGCACCCAAAAACAGAGCCAAATCCCCCGGTTGCAGATTTTGGGTTAAAAACTTAGTGACTGACTCCAGGGAAGGCGCAAACTCAACCTCTCGGCCTTCTTTAGCAATCAAATCAGCAACTTGCTGCCCACTAATCTCTCCTAAATTTGGTTCCCCAGCACTATAAATATCGCAAGCCACAACCAAATCAGCATCCCCAAAAGATTGAGCAAATTCTGGCAAAAATGTCAGAGTCCGGCTGTAACGGTGGGGTTGAAAAATTGCAACCACTCTTCGGGATTTGGGATTTTTTTCGCTACCTTCGATCCGCAAGCGAGCCGCCGCCAAGGTGACGAGAATTTCGCTCGGGTGGTGGGCGTAGTCGTCCACAAACAAGATGTCATTGTGAAAACCCCGCACCTCAAAACGGCGACGAGCTCCTTCAAAGCCAGCAATCGCTTTGGCAATCGCCGAAAACTCCAACCCCAACAATCGACCCACTGCTACCGCCGCTAGTGCATTGCTGAGATTGTGTGTCCCCAGCAACTTCAACTGCATTTCTCCCAGGAAAGCTCCTCGCTCCCAAATACCAGCCTTGGTGCTTTCGGCACCGTACTCCACGCCCGAAACCGTGTAGTCAGCACCGCTGTCCGGATTCAAGCTGTAGCTGACATTGGGGGCGAGGCAGTCTTTGACGATTTTGTCGTCTATGCAGCCCACCAAGGTTTGACAGTTTTGGGCAAACACCTTAAATATGTCTATCACCTGATCGAGAGTCTCGTAATGGTCTGGATGATCCAGTTCCACATTGGTCACTATGCCAATTTTTGCTACCAGCTTGACGAGAGAACCGTCGGATTCATCAGCCTCGGCAACTAAGTAGGGGCCTTCGCCGGCACGGGCATTACCTTCCCAGGCATTTACCTCGCCTCCGACTACGATCGTCGGATCTAGACCCGCAGCCATCAGCATGAAACCAATTAAGCTGCTAGTAGTAGTTTTGCCGTGAGTCCCGGCTACGGCGATACTTTGGTAATCTTGAATTAACGCTGCCAACACATCCGATCGATGAAAAATCGGACAGCCCAAATCTAGAGCAGCTCGATATTCGGCATTTGCCGGGTGAATTGCCGTCGAACATACTACTTGAGGCAATCCCGCATTTGCTGGGGTTCCCGAACCGTTGCCGTTCAATTTGAGAGCTTCGGCTGTCGCGACGGAAGTCCCTACCGCACCAGCGACTGTCGAGGATACGATTTTTTCGGGTGTCCCGCGATCGGGAGTGCTACCGTTGATGGCTGTTTGAAAAACTTCAAAATTGCTGGCGTCTTGACGCCAAAAAATGTGAGCTCCCATTCCTTGCAAGCGCTCGGTGATGTGACTCGATTTAATATCGGAGCCGTACACGGGCAACTTGCGTTTAGCTAGAATGTAGGCAATGGCTGACATCCCTATCCCACCAATGCCGATGAAATGAAATGGTCTACCGCTAAAATCAACAGAACTCGGCATCTTTGCTCCTCACACACCACGCCACGCCAATAACACGCGATATCATCAAAAAAATGGTTAGAAACCCCGTCCCTTCGGCAAGCTCAGGGCAAGCCTTATAGGACGGCTTTATATTCCCTTTCGGGAAGGAGGGGTATGGTTGCCCATCCGTGGAGATATGGTTGTCTCCAAAACTCCCTTGCGGGGTAAAGTTAGCTTGTCGGTCAATGTTTTCTGAGCTTTTTAGACTTGCAGCACCGTTCCAGTGACCTTAGAACTGTTTAACTGCAAATGACAGGGCGGGGGACTAGCTTCGCATCCCAGGGTGTCGTGACTCAAAAAACCTAGTCAGTTAAGACGCTTGGCCCGTCAGAACGGCTCGTAAGAATCTTACAAGCCTCATGCCTTTAGGCTGAGGTTCCTGACATCAAGAATTGTTTTTTTCAGGATACAGTTCGCTAGACATTTTTGTACACAATTCTCTGCGCTTCCCTAAATTTCGGGATTTGTAGAGAGGTTTGTCTAGTATCCTATTTGACTTAGTGCCGAGTAGTTTTCCGGAACAGTCACAAAGCTGAGAAAATTGCAGGTCAGAGAGAATGGGGTTTGGGGCCAGGATCGGCTGACTAATTTTGGGCGGTTGCACAGTCCTGCATTCTTTCTATTTCTATCCGCCTGCTGTGCTGGGATACCGCAGCAAAAGCCCCACAATCTTTTTACGAAGATTGAGGGTCAAACCCATCAGGATTTACAAACACTACCACGTATGGCACAACTTCGCTCATTTTTTAGTCTTTGATCTGTTGGTACGTTCAACAGTTGACTGTTGACCGATCGCGCTTTTGATATTTTTTGCGAGGGAAATTAATTTTTCCGCTCTCCCTACAAGGGGGAGGCTTGAAACCCATTTTTGGGGCTAAGTATACTAAGTACCTTTTTCCCGAAACTTAACCTGACACGATGTTACCCAGACTGAGCTATAGTAGGTTTCTCACTTGGTTTATATACAAAAGTGATGCTGGTGTCTGGGAGCGGACAGTCGTCCGCACTACGAACTAATCCGCGATCGGACTATAGAACTGGTCAAAGCCTACAAAAATAAAATTTCGGTAAAGTCTGTATTAATCCTAATTTTTGGGAAATATGGGGAAAATAGCGATTTTTGGGGGGACTTTTGACCCGGTTCACTGGGGGCACCTGTTGGTGGCCGAGACGGCTGCGAGTCAATTTAATCTCGATCGAGTCATTTGGGTACCGGATCGCTCTCCTCCTCACAAGTGGCGCCCGGATTTGGCAAGTTTTGAGCAGCGGCGGGAAATGCTCGCTCTGGCGATCGGCGATTGCCCAGACTTCCTACTTTCGCCGCCGTCGGCAAATCCCTCCGACAGTTCTTTTGCGATCGACACCCTGCTGTATTTGCAAAAATTGTATCCAGGCGATCATCGCTGGTACTGGATTATTGGTAGTGACGCACTCCTTACTCTCCCCAAATGGCACCGGTGCGTTGAACTTGCCGGGTTGTGCGACTGGTTGGTGGCCCCGCGTCCGACTCAGGGAGATCGAGAGACAGCAGAAAGCGGCGAGATTGAGGGAGTGTCGGAGTGGGGAGATTGTCCGAGTCGAAAACCCATCGATTCCGGGGCAGAAAGGATGCAGGTTCAGGCAAATGCTGTGGGCCGACGAGTTGCCGAACAAATGGCTCTTTTGGACGTGGAAATTCGCTGGGAGGTTCTGTCTATGGCTGCGATCGAGATTTCGTCGAGCCACATCCGCCGCTGCTGCGCCGAAAGGATCGACCTCCGCTACTTAGTCCCGGAAGTTGTCGGGACTTATATTGCAGCCCATCAGCTTTACCAGTAACCAGCGGCAGAAAGCCTAATGCCTTCTGCCTTGCAATTTCAGCCTTCTAGAAAAGTTCAAGCTTTTTTGATCGACACAAAAAGTGAGAAAGGATCGAGCTTTGCGATATGATTTTGTCTCATAAGTCAATTCTTAAATTTTTCCAAAATTTCAGCCTGAGCTAAGGGCTGCCATCGTTAGGAGGTACAAGGTGATTAGAGTCGCGATCAACGGTTTTGGACGTATTGGGCGCAGTTTTACGCGCTGCTTGCTGGGCCGAGAAAATAGCCAGCTTGAGCTGGTAGCAATTAATGACACTTCCGATCCCAAAACTAATGCCCACTTGCTGAGATACGATTCCATGATGGGAACGTTGAAGGGTGTGGACATCAGTACGGATGAAAATTCGATTATTCTCAATGGCAAGACAGTTAAATGTGTGAGCGATCGTAATCCGCTCAACCTGCCTTGGAAAGATTGGGGTATTGATCTGATTATTGAAGCAACCGGTGTCTTCGTTGACCAAGCTGGTGCATCGAAGCATATCACTGCCGGCGCTAAAAAAGTGTTGATTACTGCTCCAGGCAAAGGGCCTGAAGTTGGCACCTATGTGATGGGAGTCAACCACCACAACTACAAGCACAGTGACTACACAGTCATCAGCAATGCTAGCTGTACCACTAACTGTCTAGCTCCCGTACTGAAAGTGCTTAACGACAATTTTGGCATCATCAAAGGCATGATGACGACTACCCACAGCTATACTGGCGACCAGCGCTTGTTGGATGCCAGCCACCGCGACTTGCGGCGGGCGCGGGCTGCTGCAATGAATATTGTGCCGACTTCTACCGGAGCGGCCCAAGCTGTGGCTTTGGTGATTCCAGAATTGAAGGGTAAGTTAAATGGCATCGCCATGCGCGTCCCGACTCCTAATGTGTCGGTAGTTGATTTTGTGGCTCAGGTAGAGAAAAAGACTTTTACCGAACAGGTAAATCAAGTTTTCAAAGAAGCAGCCGAAGGCCCGATGAAGGGGATTTTGGAGTACAACGATTTGCCTCTGGTTTCTTGCGACTATCGCGGAAATGATGCTTCTTCGATCCTGGATTCCAGCTTGACGCTAGTTATGGACGGCGACATGGTAAAGGTGTTGTCTTGGTACGACAATGAGTGGGGCTACAGTCAGCGGGTTGTTGACTTGGCTGAATTGGTCGCCGAACGTTGGGAAGGCTAGTATCTAAAAGAAGGGATTGGTCAGTCGGCAAAAGGTAAAAATAAAGAGTAGAGCAATATCGGTCTCCTGTCTGGCGATCGGGCTCCGATCCCCCCTAACCCTCCTTAAAAAGGGCAGGGCTGTTTCATTCTCTTGTAGGGGCAATCCCCCCGTGGTTGCCCCGATCCCTGAAACGAACAAATCGTCGGTGGAGGGGGTAGGCACGGGGGCACTACCCCTACAAAACCCTCGTTTTTCCGAGAATAAATCAGCCCTGCCTTAAAAAGGGGGGGACATGAGCCTTGTCTAACAAAAACAGTGGGGTGAATTTTGTCGTCAAAGTCCCTTCTTAAGGGGGATTTAGGGGAATCTGGCCTCGGCTACAAGCCAGATTTCGGGCGATCGTACTCTTTGGGCAGAAACCGGGTTTTTTCACCCAAATATAGGGTTCCAACCCTTAATATCGGTAAAAAACCCGGTTTCTTTAGTCTCCGGCGCAAGTCCTAAAATTTGTTGGTATTAAGCGCCCACACTCCCTCTGCTAAGGATTCGGAAAATCCCAAATATTAAAAATCATCAAAATTCCGACTGTAAAAGTTAAACAACTGGAAAAAGAGCAACAGCTAGGGTAGAGTTGTGAAAACAAAAATTTTATGAAAAAAGCGTTAATTTGTGGTATATCCGGTCAAGATGGAGCTTATTTAGCGAAACTGTTGCTCGATCGAGGTTATGAAGTTTGTGGCACATCCAGGGACGCCCAAATGTCTAGTTTCGGAAACTTAGCCCGTTTGGGCATCCGAGACAGAGTAAAACTAGAATCCATGTCTCTCAACGATTTTCGCAGCGTCTTGCAAGTCCTTGCCAAAATAGAGCCAGATGAGGTGTACAATCTAGCAGGTCAAAGTTCCGTCGCCTTGTCTTTTGAACAACCTGTAGAAACCCTCGAAAGTATTGCTACAGGCACATTAAATCTGTTAGAAGCAATCCGGTTTACCGGGGGGAAAATCAAACTTTACAATGCTAGTTCTAGCGAATGTTTTGGGGATACTGGAGGCACAGCAGCGGATGAAAATACGCCCTTTCGCCCCAGAAGTCCTTACGCGGTGGCGAAAGCAACGGCATTTTGGGAAGTAGCAAATTATCGGGAAGCGTACAATTTGTTTGCGTGTTCTGGTATTCTGTTCAATCACGAGTCGCCGCTGCGGCCGGAGAGGTTTGTGACGCAAAAGATTGTATCTGTGGTGTCCCGGATTGCTGCGGGTAGTTCGGAAAAACTGCATTTGGGCAACATTTCGGTGCAGCGGGACTGGGGCTGGGCTCCGGAGTATGTGGAGGCGATGTATTTGATGTTGCAGCAGGATGAACCGGATGATTATGTGATTGCTACTGGTGTAAGTTATCCTTTGGAGGAGTTTGTGCAGACAGCGTTTGTGGCTGCGGGTTTGGATTGGCGGGAACATTTGGTAAGTGATGCGAGTCTCTACAGACCGACGGAGATTGCTGTTGGGAGGGGAAATCCGGGTAAGGCGAAAGAAAAATTGGGGTGGGAGGCAAAATATAAAATGCCCGATGTGGTGCGGATGATGGTGGAGGCGAGGCAGATTTGAGGTAAAGTTATGGGGTGAAAATATGGCAGCAGAATATGCGACAGCTAAGGAGTGGTATAAGGCTAATCGCCGAGAGTTGAAAAAATATCGGGGTCAGTGGATAGCTTATACTAACGAAGGTGTGATTAGTGGCGATCGGGATTATCGAAAGATGAAGGACGGGATTCCCGCTGATACACCTAATTTAAGTTATGTAATCGATCGTATATTTGAAAGTGAATTTGTGGAACCAGTTAGGTTTTATCCTGTCAGGATGAGGTCTTTGAAATCTCACGATTGGCAGCCAAGATATGTTAATCTCTAAACACTGCAAAAAAGCTGGTTCAGAGAGAATGTAGTTATTTGTTAAAAAAAATGTATAGGAGTAATTGAGATGGGTTTGGGAGATTGCAAACAGCTAATGTTGGTGCTAAAAAATGAATATAATTTGCCAACATTTGTAGAGACGGGGACTTTTCAAGGCAGCACATCTGTGTGGGCTTCCGAGCATTTTCAAAAGGTATTTACAATAGAATTTGCTAAGCATATATATGAATCAACATCCAGTGCTTACAGCCATGTAAAAAATATAGAATTTTTGTGGGGTCATACAAAAGAACAACTTAAGTTAGTTGTCCCTCAACTCAAGGAACCTGCTCTATTCTGGTTAGATGCTCATTGGATGGGTGGTGGCACTGCGGGAGAAAATGATGAGTGTCCGTTGCTTGAAGAATTGGAAATAATCAATAATTATGAATGCGAACATTTTATCCTGATTGACGATGCTCGATTGTTTTTGTCTCCCCCACCAAGTCCTCACCGTATAGAACAGTGGCCGAGCCTTAATGAAATAATTGCTACACTATCGGCGAAAACAAGCAGATACACAGTTATCTTTGAAGATGCCATAGTTTCTGTGCCTGAACGAGCAAAATCGGTTGTAGCTCAGTTTTGTCAAGATGCTAATACTAAGGCATGGGAAGAGTTTTCTCGAACAGGTGAGTTCCGGGTAGCTACTGCTTTGCCAAAGCATCCCGAAGAGCAGAAAGAAACAGAAAAAATAATAAATAGCACCTTTCAAGGTAGTGGTGAGAGCCAAGTTATCGCTAGATTTATTAATGCAGGTAATGTAGTTTTTGATGTAGGTGCTAATGCTGGGGATTGGACGGCGGAAGTGTTGAACCAAGGACATGACGTAGAAATTCACCTGTTTGAACCAATTCCTCATGTTTATAAGAAGTTGATTCAGAACCTGGATAAACAAGTAATTTCCAACAATCTAGCTGTAGGGCAAAAAGAAGAAGTTAAGACATTTTATTATTACGAAGCTAATCCGCTATTGAGCACTTTTTACCGCAGAGTAGATGTTGAAAAACAAGGGTGGCTGAATCCGCCTAAAGAAATTACAGTTTTGACGACAACTATCGACAATTACTGTCAGCGCCACGGCATTAAGAGAATTAATTTTATCAAAATCGATGTTGAGGGCGGCGAATTAGACGTTCTTTATGGGGCGAAATCTTTTCTAGAATCAGGGAGAATCGATTATCTGCAATTTGAATATGGTGGAACGTATATCGATTCAAAAACAACGTTGAAAGAAGCATTTGAGTATTTGCAAAAGTTCCGGTATTCAATTTTTAAGGTTCTCCCAGATAAATTAGAATACAAACCCACCTGGGAGCCAGAGGATGAAAATTTTGAGTTCAGTAATTTTTTGGCTGTAAATGAGCGATTCCGCCAAAATGTTTTGGGTGAAGTGCCCCGAATGCTGGATTTGCAGCAAATTTTCAGCCAATATGGAATCGTGCCGCACGGAGTTATTCACGTTGGAGCTCATGAAGGCACAGAAATCAGCACTTATCAAGCAATGGGTGTTCAAAAAGTGCTTTTTGTGGAAGCTAATCCGGTTGTGTTTGAACGGTTGCAAGCTAATATTGCTGGGGTGCCAAATGTTCAAGCGGTGAACTGTGCTGTTAGCAATGAAAATGGTACGGTAAACTTGCGCGTGACTTCGATCGATCAAAGCAGTTCTATTTTGCAACTGAAGCGCCATCTAGAACTTTATCCAAGCATTCAAGAAACTCATCAAGTTGAGGTACAGTCAAGAACGATTGATACGCTGCTGCAAGAGCTGCAACTCAACCCTTATGACTTTAATATCTTAAATATAGATATTCAAGGGGCAGAACTGTTGGCTTTGCAAGGAGCAGCTAACTGGTTGAAATATGTGTCAGGAATCAACACGGAGGTTAATTATGAAGAACTGTATGATGGCTGCGCTTTAATTGAGCAGTTGGACGAATTTCTGGAAATGCACGGCTTTCAGCGGGTAGCGACGATAACTCACCATCCTTACTGGGGCGATGCTTTCTATGTCAAGAAGCCCCTGATTACGATGGCGGCATTTGAGATAGCGCGATTTGGCAATCAGATATTTGACTATGCTTTTTTGAAAATGTACACCAAAGAACACGGGATGCGGCTTGAGTTGCCTGCGTGGCCCGGTCAATATCTTTTCGGTCACAATGAGCCGCCAATTGCTCATCCATTACCTCAAGTTGTGGAGCAACAATATCCCTATAAAAATTCAGAGTCCGCAATACTGAACGCGCCCAAACCAATTACAAACGCTGATTTTTTTGGATTTTTTCAGTTTCACACCAAGTATCACGCTGAGCACAAAGAGTATTTCTGTTCGCTGTTCAAACCAGTGTCGGAAGTTGAAGCCAAGATGCAAGAAGCTGTCAACCGCTTGCGAGAACGAGGCAAAACAGTTGTGGCATTGCATTTACGGCGGGGCGACTATAGTTGGGCAAGCGATATCGTTCCTTATCTTTCTATTGCTCCGAATGAATGGTACAGAGAATGGTTGGACGGTTTGTGGGAAACTCTGGATGAACCAGTTTTGTTTATAGCTAGCGATGAAATCGAAAATGTTGTCGGGGATTTTGCCGATTATAACCCGATAACAGTCAAGGATTTGGGTGTAGAGATGCCAGAAGCACCTTTCTATCCTGATTTTTATATATTGAGCCAGTGTGATGTTTTAGCTACTTCAAATAGCACATTCTCTTTTGCAGCAGCGATGCTGAACGAACGGTGCAAATTTTTCTTCCGACCGAATTTACAAAAGAACAAACTGATTCCCTTCGACCCTTGGAATAGCGAGCCGTTGCTCCGGGATAATCCTAATGGGAAAGCAGGAACTGAGCCACAGGAAGAAAATATCAGAAATAAGTGCAAACTGAGTGTGTGTGCAATTCTCAAAAATGAGGCTCCCTATTTAATTGAGTGGTTGGAGTTTCATAAAATAGCTGGTGTTGAAAGGTTTTATTTGTACGACAACAACAGCACGGATAACCCGCTTGATGTGGTGCGTCCGTATGTTAAATCAGGTGAAGTTATTTGGCACGATTGGCCGTTGATACCAGGACAACTTCAAGCTTATGAACATTGCCTAGAAACCTACAGACAAGAATCGGAGTGGATAGCTTTTATTGATTTGGATGAGTTTTTATTTACGACCGAAAAGGACGATCTCAAAGAGGTATTAGAGGAGTTTTATGATTGTCCAGCAGTCGCTGTTAATTGGTTGGTTTTTGGCTCTTGTGGTCACAAAACTAGACCAGAGGGCTTGCAACTAGAAAATTTTACTAAACGAGGTGTAAACGATTGGGAAATCAACAAGCATATCAAATCAATCGTGCGTCCTGTAGAGGCTATGCGCCCTCTTTCCCCTCACGATTTTACATACTTGAATAATCGGGTTGCTATCACAGAAAATAAAGAACCAATAGTGGGGCCTTGGTCTACAACAAATTCAGTGCAAAAGCTGCGGATCAATCATTATACGACTCGCTCGTTACAAGAAAACAAAGAAAAAATGCTTCGAGGTATAGCCGATGCACTTGTTCCCAGACCTTGGATGTTTGACTCCACCGATCGCAATGAAGTAGAAGATTTAACGATTCAGCGTTTTGTTCCTCAGTTGAGACAAGCTGTTGATTCAGTTATATCTAAATCTCGAATAGCGCAGATTTTAACGGGACAGTGGGGCTTGCAATCTAAGCTGTACCAGATGCAAATAGAATTAGAGGAATCTCATAAAAAATTGCACCAAACTCCAGGGGGATTTGAGCAATTTACAACTCAAATACAACAAGTTCAAGAAGAACTCCAACCAATTAAACAAGAACTTGAAAGCCGGCGGCTTCAATACCACAAAACTCAGGAAGAACTCGAACAAACTAAGTCTCAGCTAATTGAAGTTCAGACTCAACTGCAAGATATGGAGAGTGCTGCGGTTCCTTTAAATCAACTGGCAGAGTTGTATTTAGCTCAAGGAAAGTTAGAAGATGCGATCGCAGTTTGCGAGCAAGTCTTAAAGATTAACCCCAAGTTTGTTCCGGCTTACAAGACTTTGGGGAATGTTTTGCAAGCTCAGGGTAAACTGGATGAGGCAAGGAATTGGTATATTCGCGCTCTGGAAATTCAACCTGATTTTGCTCAAGCTTTGGCAAACCTGGGGACTATTCACGCACAGCAGCAACAGTGGCAAGAGGCGATCGCAGCTTACCAAAAAGCGATCGCGATTCAACCGAATTTTGCTGGTGTTTACCGGAACTTGGCTAAGGTTTTTTCGCAAATTGGCAAGCCAGATGAAGCTGTCGAGTGTTGTTATGCAGGTTTGATTTTGGAGCCCAAAACAACAGCAGATGAATATTTTAACCTTGGTAATACTCTGCTCGATCAAGGGAAACAGGAGCGGGCGATCGTATGTTACCGCAGGGCGGTTTATTTAAACCCAAATTTGTCTGAGGCTCATGACAAGTTAAGTGAAGTTATGTCTGTTGTTGGGGAGTAGGGTGAAGCGATCGCTTATTATCAAAAAGCGATCGAACTTCCAGCACCAATCTAGAACTCACCGCCGCATCGCTACTAAAGCAAAGCACGGCCCGTGAGGAGTGTGAGGCTGATCGAAGTTGATGCGGATGTCGGTTAACCCAAAATAGGTCAAACATGACATGATATCTTCACGGCTCATCCAGTTACTAAATCGACTGCTGCCACCGCAGAAACCAGCAGCTTTTACTTCACCTTTGTATTCCCCATATTCTTGACGGTAAAGCATATGTTTAAAGCCTTGATACTCAGCAGCAGTCTTCTCGGCAAACCTTGGGGAAAGGTAAGGAGTGCTGCGGATTATATTCTCGTCATAGTAGTGAGTCCATATAAAAACTCGGTCTGAAACTTGAGCAATCAAGCCGATCAGCTCAGCAGGGTTTGTCATGTGGTACAGTATGCCGCTGGCGAAGCAAGTATCAAATTTGCCTGGATTTAACCGCAAGTATTCTACACAATCACCGCAAAGAAAGCGAGAATTGTGAAGTCCCACGACTTCTTTAACAATTAGGCATTTTAGATAAGCGCGAGTGCTGGCCTCAACTGCTGTAATCGATGCTGCTCCCAGTTTCTCTAGCATATAGGTGTGTCCCGCTTCTAGTGGCCCTAGTTCCAGGATATTCTTGCCTTTAATTTCCCCTAATTGCTCAACAGCCCAGGTGATGCGAGCATCATCAAACAGTCCGCTTTGTCCTGCATTTAGTAATGACAAATCCCCTGGCAACTTAGATGCCCATTCACCTTGAAAAATATCCAGCGCATTCTGTATGTTTGGTGCAGATTTGACATAATAATCAATGATTTCCATAAGCTTAGTGTTATTTTTAAACGTGCAATATTTTTCGGAAAATACAAATAAATTCACCACAATTTTCTTGAAATAGTTCTACCTCCAAACCTACTGATAGATTTTGCTGAAAGTATTGAATTAACTCAGAGAAAGTCTCTGGCGTCCAGACGTGGTAATGAATGCTGTAATCTATATCTAGTAAAGCCTGTACGCGAGAGGCTACCTGCGGTTCGGGAAATTTTTCGACTAATCTGACATATTCCTCAAAATGAGATAGTCTTGACCATTCCGGCCCTTCTTTGTAGTCCCGAATTAGGTGGTCGAGTGAAGTCAGGGGCCGATCGCGATCGAATATATAGCGCTTGTCGGGTACGCCCATGTACACAATTCCTCCCGGTTTGACAACTCTCAAAAAGTTTTCCAAAGCGCCGATCGGATTTTGACAGTGTTCTATCATGTGATTGGCAATGACAAAATCCCACGAGTTATCTGGTGTGCCTGCAAGAGTTTCACCGTCATCTATAATATCAACCTCTGCGAGGTTGACCCCAGCTAGCTCCGGGTAGTGTCTCCTTAATTCTTCTACGGGCATCCGATCTATGTAATGAACTTTAACCTCAGCAGGAACTTCTAGAGGAGCGTTCAGCGGGCCCACCTCAATTCCCTCACCTTTCAAGTATTGAGAAGCTATTTCTCTTCTTTTTGCGTACAGATCCATAATTTATTGTTTTGTCTTGCGAGTTGGGATGTGACTCCTCACTACAGAGGTGGAACCCGATCGACCTTTCTAGTTTACCCGATCGCGCGGGGAATGTCGATCGCTTGAGTGCGATCGTCTTCGTGTGTTGATGTTTGGGGTAATATCTATTGTTAAGCTCGATGGCTTAGGGCAAGGGGGCGATCGCCCATATATAATACATGGTTTTGCGGGAACATCCTCAGAGGGCTGAAGTCTGATATCCTTGGGAAGGCAACGGCTTGAGTTCGTTGGGAGTTCATTGGGGGCGATCGGGCAAAATTCCCCCAAAGTTGTGGTAGACTCCTAAAAAATCCTTGTGGCAGTAGTTTGTCCCATAACGACTAGGGGCCAATAATTGCCGATTGGGAATTAAAAACTTATTCAACTAACTAACTAGGTCAATAAATCAAAATAATACATTAAATTAGTTAGCATTATGAAAGTAGTAAATTCTGATTATGAATTGCCCCCAAGTGAAATGTATGTTAACAATATTCTATCTCAACTTCATCACACTCAGGGGGAGTGGGAAAAATTTGATGTACCAGTGGATAAAACTCAAAGCCAATTGGAGAACTTGCAAGATCAGTACCAGCAAATTATAGGAGAACTCCAACAGGCTAAGTCTCAAAATCGCGCTTACCAAAATCAACTACAACAATTTCAAAAGGATACAGTAGTTAAATTAAATCAACTGTGCGAATTCTACGCAGCCCAATGTCAACTCAATGACGCATCGACGTGCAAAAATTGGGGAAATCTCTTCCAAACTCTCGGGCAAATCGACGAGGCCAAGTATTGGTACAATAAAGCCCTAGAAATCAATCCTAATTTTGCGACAGCTTTAGCGAACCTTGGCACTATGTACGCTCAACAGCAGCAGTGGCCAGAAGCGATTACCTGTTATCAAAAAGCGATCGCCATTCAGCCCAACTTACCTGGACTTTATCGTAACTTTGCCAAAGTTTTGTCGCAAACTGGGAAGCCAGAAGAAGCAGCAGAGTGCATATATTTGGCCTTGGCCCTCGAACCGGAAAAAGCTACAGCTTTTGAATACTTCAACTTAGGCAATATTCTGTTAGATAAAAATAAGCCGGAACGGGCAATTATCTGTCACCGTCGCGCCATTCATTTAAACCAGAATTTCGCTGCATCTCACTACAAATTAGGGGAAATATTGAAATCCTGCGGTCAGTGGGAAGAAGCTATAGTCCACTATCAAAAAGCCATTGTAATCCAGCCCGACTTATCTGATGCTCACAATAAGTTAGGAGATTTATTTCAAGAGAAAGGACTTTTAGATGAAGCCGTAGGCGCTTATCAGTCAGCTTTGAAGCACGCTCCTGATTTATTTTTGTATCATTACAATTTAGCCAAGGTTCTGCTAGAACAGGAAAAATGGGAAGAAGCTGCCCTTGCCTGCGAACGAGCTACTGAACTAAACCCAAATTTTCCTTGGTCTTACTACAGCCTAGGGGACGTTCGTTTAAAACTAGAACAATGGGAAGAAGCTGCTGTTGCCTACCGCCGTGCTATTGAACTCAACCCCAATTTCTTCAGCTCACACCACAGCTTAGGTGATGCTCTTTTCAAATTAGAACAATGGGAGGAAGCCGCCGCAGCCTACAGTCACGCCAGCGAACTTAATCCAGATTTCTTTTGGTCTGGGTACAATTTAGGCCAAGCTTTTCTCAAGCTAGAAAAATGGGAAGAAGCTGTTGCCACTTATCAGCGCGTTATTGAACTCAACCCAGATTTCCCTTGGTCTTACAACTGTTTAGGGGAAGCTTGCCTCAAACTAGAAAAATGGGAAGAAGCTGTTACCGCTTACCAGCGCGTTATTGAGCTAAACCCTGACACCCCTTGGTGTTACTACCATTTAGGGGAAGCTCTGCTAAAGCTGGAACAATGGGAGGATGCTACCGCTATCTACGGCCAAGGCATTTCCCTAGCTCCTGACTTGCCTTGGCCTTACCGCAATTTAGGGGATGCCTTATTGAAACTGGGTAAATACGAGGAAGCGGTATCTTGTTACCGCCATGCGGTTGAGTTAAACCCTGATGTTGCCGAGATTTACTATGACTTAGGGGAAAGTTTGGCAAAACTCGGCCGGCTTGAAGAAGCAATATCTTATTACCGCCGTGTTGTTGAGTTGACTTCGGACAAATGACAAAAGTAGAATATGTTATTAACTAACCCTACTGTAGTGAAGTAGAGGTAAATCCAGGAGTATGTGGAGGCGATATATCTGATGTTGCAGGAGCAGGAGGCGGAGGATTGTGCGATCGTCCCCACTGGTGTCAGTTCTGCCTTTTAGTAAAGACCTTGTTAAAAGTAGGATATCAGGAACTGTTTATAGATTGTTACCGTCCTGAGTTAGAGTTAGTGAACGGGGAGGTGTATTATGTTTAAGGAGGACTATTGATGAAATCAGGCTAGCTAAAGAAGGCAATTTCTTCTTATGGTGATGCTCTGGCTCTAATTAGAGAGAGGAAACTGGCTTGCTGGTTCTTTTGATTAGTTAATTGTCTATGAACCTAAAAAGGAGTTCAATGTTTAACGATAAAACAATTTTGATTACGGGCGGTACAGGTTCATTTGGCAAAAAATGTGTTGAAACTCTTCTGAGTCAGTATCAACCTAAAAAAATCATTGTGTATTCACGGGATGAACTCAAGCAGTTTGAGATGGCCCAAAAGTTCGACTCTCTGTTAATGCGTTACTTCATAGGAGATGTCAGGGATGAAAAACGTTTAGCACTGGCTATGCGAGAAGTCGATTATGTCATCCATGCCGCCGCACTTAAGCACATTCCCGTAGCAGAATACAATCCAATGGAGTGCATTAAGACCAACATTAATGGGGCGGATAACGTCATTAATGTGGCTCTGGAACAAGGGGTTGACAAAGTGATTGCTCTATCTACCGATAAAGCCGTTAATCCCATTAACCTTTATGGAGCGACAAAACTAGCCGCAGATAAATTATTTGTTGCAGCCAATAACCTCGCTGGAGATCGGAAAACTCGCTTTTCTGTTGTTCGCTATGGTAATGTTTTGGGATCAAGGGGTTCGGTTGTCCCTTTTTTCCAGAAATTGATTCAAGAGGGCGCGACTGAAATCCCAATTACAGACCCACGGATGACTCGGTTTTGGATTACCCTCAATCAAGGCATTGATTTCGTCCTCAAGAATTTTACGAGGATGCAAGGAGGAGAAATTTTTGTCCCTAAAATCCCTTCTATGAAAATGACCGATATGGCAGAAGCTCTAGCACCTGGTGTCCCTCATAAAACTGTGGGCATTAGACCGGGTGAAAAACTCCATGAAGTCATGTGTCCCGTTGAGTCCTCCCACTTAACTTTAGAATTTGATGACCATTATGTAATTACGCCCACCATTGAATATTCCTATAGCCTTGATTATGCTACTAATGCTTTAGGGGAGCAGGGGATTTCTGTGGCTCCAGATTTTGTTTATAGTTCAGATGTAAATCAAGAATGGTTGACTGCGACCCAGTTATTAGAGATGCTCAAGCCATGAATGAGTTTATCCCCTATGGTCGCCAAGATATATCTCAAGCCGATATTGATGCTGTGGTTGAGGTGTTGCGCTCGGACTGGATTACTCAAGGCCCGGCGATAGAAAGATTTGAGAAATCAGTCGCTGAGTATTGTGGGGCTAAGTATGCAGTGGCGGTTTCCAGTGCAACGGCCGGTTTGCACATAGCTTGCTTGGCAGCAGGTTTAAGTGCAGGCGATGTCCTCTGGACTTCTACGAATACCTTTGTAGCCTCAGCCAACTGTGGGTTATACTGTGGTGCAGATGTCGATTTTGTCGATATTGACCCCCATACTTACAATCTCAGCATGGAAGTGCTAGAGCAGAAACTCACTCATGCTGAACTAGAGGGAAAACTGCCGAAAGTGGTGGTTCCCGTTCATTTTGCGGGACAGTCTTGCGAGATGGAACGGATTTTAGCCCTGTCACGAAAGTATGGTTTTACTATTCTGGAGGATGCGTCTCATGCTATTGGGGCTAGATATCAGGATAATCCTGTCGGAAGTTGTTTATTTTCCGATATAGGCGTGTTCAGCTTCCATCCTGTAAAAATTATCACCACAGGGGAAGGGGGAATGGTAGTGACCAATCGAGCAGATTTATACGAAAAGCTGATTCGGTTGCGGACACATGGGATTACCCGCAACCCCGAGTTAATGAGAGGTGAGTCTCACGGGTTGTGGTACTACCAGCAGCTAGAGTTGGGATTCAACTACCGGATGACGGACATTCAGGCAGCATTGGGCGCGAGTCAGATGCAAAGGCTAGATGAGTTTGTGTCGTGTCGTAGGCTGTTGGCAGAAGGTTATAATAGCTTGTTGCAGGATTTTCCCTTAGTTTTACCTTGGCAACATCCTGATACTGAGTCGAGTTGGCATCTGTATGTAATTCGGCTGAAGCTAGATAAAATTGGTAAAACTCATCGACAAGTATTTGAGGAATTACGAGCAGCCAAAATAGGAGTAAATTTGCACTATATTCCTGTACATATTCAACCTTATTATCAAAACTTAGGTTTTAAAGTTGCTGATTTTCCCCAAGCAGAAAAATATTATCAAGAAGCTATTAGTCTTCCAATGTACTCTAGCTTAACAAAAGCAAACCAAGAGCGAGTTGTAGCTGTTCTTAGAGATATTTTTACATGAAAACTGTGATTATCGTTCAAGCAAGAATTACATCTACCCGTTTACCTGGAAAGGTACTTAAGCAGGTATTGGGAAAACCTTTGCTCGAATACCAGATTGAAAGACTACAACGAGTGAAGCTGGCAAATGAAATAGTCATTGCTACTACCACTAATGAAACAGATGAAGCCATTGTTGAATTATGTAACCGTCTTGCTGTTGCTTACTTTCGGGGTTCGGAAGAAGATGTGTTAGGAAGATATTATCAAGCAGCTACGGAACACAAAGTAGATATAGTGGTTCGGGTAACTTCCGACTGTCCTTTAATTGACCCTAAAGTTATTGATGAGGTGATTAATTTATATCTTAAAAATCAATCCAACTATGATTATGTTTCTAACTCCTTAGAAAGAACTTATCCCAGAGGGATGGATACTGAAGTGTTTTCTTTTTCAACATTGCAACAGGCTTTTTTGGAAGCGACAGCACCATCAGATCGCGAGCACGTAACTCCGTTTATTCACCGACAACCAGCACGATATCGTTTGGGTCATGTTATTTACTCTGAAGATTGTAGTCACCATCGATGGACAGTAGATACGCCCGAAGATTTTGAGTTGATTCAGAAAATAATCGAAGAAATTTATCCGAAAAAACCTAATTTTACGTTAGAAGATTGCTTGAGTTTACTAAAAAAGCATCCAGAGTGGTACATTATTAATAGTCATGTAAGTCAAAAAAACTATGATAAATAAATCAACACAACCCGAAGATGTGAATTTCGTGACAGAACAGGAAAAATTTTGGAGCCAGGGGTTTGGTGATGAATATACTCATCGGAATCAAGGAGATAGCTTAATTGCTCGGAACTTAGCCTTATTCAGTAAAATTTTTTCTCACACTCAAAAAATAAATTCATTGATTGAATTTGGAGCCAATAGAGGACTCAATATAGAAGCCATAAAAAAGCTATTGCCTGAGTTAGAAGTATCTGCGGTTGAGATTAACAATTTAGCAGTTCAAGAACTCAGAAAAATAGAAGGGATGGAGTTAGAAATCTACCCTCAATCAATTTTGGATTTCAACCCAATACGGGTTTGGGATTTTGTACTAATCAAAGGGGTACTAATTCATATTAACCCTAATTGTTTAGAACAAGTTTATGATCGATTGTACGAAAGCAGCGATCGCTATATTTGTCTTGTTGAATACTATAATCCTACTCCTGTTGAGATAACTTACAGGGGTCATCAAGGCAAGTTATTTAAGCGAGATTTTGCAGGGGAACTGCTGGATCGGTTTAAAAATTTGCAACTTTTGGATTATGGATTCGTCTATCACCGGGATATCCACTTTCCTCAAGACGATTTAACTTGGTTCTTACTAGAAAAAACTTCCTAAAGGAGATACTTCAATGATTCGATATTGTAATTGTTGCGTGATGCCAGAAACTAAGCCCGATTTGTTCATTGATGAAGAGGGAATTTGTAGTGCCTGCCGTAATATGGAGAAGCGGCAAGCGGTTGATTGGGAATCTCGAAAACAAGAGTTACTAAAGGTACTTGATCGCTATCGGTCAAAAGATGGAAGTAACTACGACTGTATTGTTCCAGTTAGTGGTGGCAAGGATAGCCATTTTCAAGTAATCAGGATGCTGGAACTTGGCATGAATCCTCTATGTGTAACTTCCACAACAGATAAATTGTCGGATATTGGAAGGCGTAATATTGAGAACTTGAAAAACTTGGGAGTTGACTACATTGAGGTGACAGTTAACCCATCAGTGCGACGAACCATTAATAAGTTAGCCCTAACTCAGATTGGTGATATTTCTTGGCCTGAACACGTTGTTATCTTTACTATTCCTGTGCGGATTGCTGTACAATTCAATATTCCTTTAATCATTTGGGGAGAAAATCCTCAGAATGAATATGGGGGGCCTGCTAGTGCCACAGAAAACAATACACTGACCAGAAGATGGTTGGAAGAGTTTGGAGGATTGTTAGGACTGCGGGTTTCTGATTTGATTAGCCAGGAAGGAATTGAACGAAAACATCTGATTCAATATAGTTATCCTTCAGATGAAGATTTGCAAAGGGTAGGATTAACTGGCTTGTTTTTAGGTTACTACTTGCCGTGGGATGGTTATCAGAATGCTCTGTATGCACAAGCTCACGGTTTTGAGACTTATCACAAACCAGTAGAAGGTTCTTTGGTTAATTACGAAAATCTTGACAATTATCAAACGGGAATTCATGATTATTTCAAATTCTTGAAATATGGCTTTGGGCGGGCAAGTGACCTAGCTTGTTTGCATATTCGGAGGGGGCGATTGTCGAGACAAGATGCTATTAAGTTACTAAGAATGCACGATGGTAAGTTTCCTTGGGTATATCTTGGTTGTCATATTGAGGAAATCTTGAAAGACGTTGATATGACTTTAGATGAGTTTATCCACATTTGCGATCGCTTCACAAACAAGAAGTTATTTGTTTGTGATTCTCGTGGAAATCTCGTAAAAGATAAGGACGGCAATCTGACCAAGATTAACTACGATAATCTGGATTAAGTAATCTATATGAAAAAGGTAGTAATTACGGACTACGGAATGGGCAATCTAGATTCTGTGGCACGCGCGGTGCAAGAATGTGGGGGCGACCCTCTGATTAGCAACAAAGCGGAGGATTTTGAGGAAGCCCACTATATTATTCTTCCTGGTGTTGGAGCTTTTTCTACTGGGATGAAGCATCTCAGTGCTTCCGGCTTAAATGAAATCTTACGGGAACAAGTCATCAATCAAGGTATCCCTTTTTTGGGCATTTGCTTAGGGATGCAGCTTTTAGCAAAAAAGGGTCTCGAAGGAGGAGAAACTCAAGGGCTAGGCTGGATTGAGGGAGAAGTTAAACGGTTAGAATCTGATACACCGGATATTCGCATTCCCCATGTTGGCTGGAATGAAGTGATTTTTAATAAACCTTCACCCTTGTTTGAGGGAATTACTACGGGTAAAGATTTTTATTTTGTCCATAGCTATCACTTTTTATGTCAACATTCGCAAGAGGCGATCGCTCATACCCCCTACTGTGGTAACTTTGTCTCTGCCGTAAACAAAGACAATATATTTGGTGTCCAGTTTCACCCGGAAAAAAGCCAACGTTTAGGATTCCATGTCCTCAGAAACTTTCTCGCCCTTTAAAGTTTTATGCTCAAAATCCGCGTAATGCCCACGTTAATGTTTAAAAACTTTGGTCTAGTTAAGAGCGTTCAGTTTAATAGCTGGCGGCGAATTGGCAGCGTTATGCAGGCTGTCAAAGTTTATAATCTGCGCGAAGTGGATGAATTGGTATTTTTAGACATTAGTGCAACTCCAGATGGGCATCCTCCTGATTTTGAGACAGTTGATGAAATTGCCGATGAATGTTTTATGCCTCTGACAGTCGGGGGAGGAGTTCAGTCAGTAGCAGATGTCAGACGCTTATTGCAAGTTGGTGCTGATAAAGTTGCTATCAATACCGCCGCCGTACAAAATCCAGACCTGATTCAGCTAGCAGCCCAACAGTTTGGTTCTCAGTGTGTTGTGATTTCAATTGATGTCAAGAAACACTCAAATGGCACTTATGAAGTATTTACTCATGCTGGAACTCAACCCACGGGGAAAGACCCAGTAATGTGGGCAAAGGAAGTGGAATCTTTGGGGGCTGGGGAAATCCTCTTGACATCCATTGAGCAGGATGGAACGATGACAGGTTATGATACAGAGTTGACAAAAAATGTTAGTCATGCAGTCTCGATTCCAGTTATTGCATCGGGGGGGGCTGGTAGTTATCAAGATATGGCTTCAGTTTTGGTAGAAGGAAGAGCCTCGGCAGTTGCTGCTGCTAGTATTTTCCACTTTACTCAGCAGACTCCTTTGGAAGCCAAGCATTTTTTAAACGGTCTGGGATTAAACGTCCGACTATGATTTTTTATAATCGAGTAATCGAGGTATTGTTTCATCCACTGCGAACACATTTGTCCTTTTTCTAGAGTGAATAGTATTTAACCGAGGTATATACGGTGATAAGTAACACAGGAAATACAGATAGATTGAGAACGCTCATTCAAAAAATGAGACTAGCCTATCAGCGCGGTGACAATGCTATGGCGTGTGCTAGGGAAATCCTTGGCGACTCGGAAAACTCTTTAATTGCTACGCTAATTTCGTATGATTTGCAAGCAGGCTCCTACATTTCTGCGGTTAAAAATAATCCAGAATTTCAAGAACGTTGGTGTCACCAAGTGGCGAGCATTATCAACCCATTAATTAAAGACAAAAAACAATTTACATTGTTGGAAGTTGGTTGTGGTGAGGCGACCACCTTGCGTGGTGTACTTGCACAACTTTCTCATCTCCCAGACTATTGTCTTGGTTTTGATTTAAGCTGGTCAAGAGTTGCCCATGGCTTGCGCTATCTCTCAGAGAAACAGATACAGGCATCTTTATTTGTAGCAGATATGTTTAACATACCTCTGGCAGATGAGAGCATTGATATTGTTTACACTTCTCATTCCTTAGAACCTAATGGTGGTCAAGAAGAGAAAGCTATTAAAGAGTTACTTAGAGTCGCTCGCCATGCAGTAGTATTAATTGAGCCCATTTACGAGCTGGCTTCTGCAGAAGCTCAAGAACGTATGCGTTTCCATGGCTATATTCGGGGACTCAAAGATGTGGCAACTAAATTAGGCGCTGTAGTGACAGACTACAAATTACTGGATTTTACATCTAATCCTGTTAATCCTAGTGGACTGTTGATACTGGAAAAAGCTACAACTGTCAATTCTACTGTCGAAATATTCTGGTCTTGTCCTTTAACTCGTACAAAACTATCAGATATAGGTGATGTGTTTGAGTCTAAGGACACTGGCTTGGTTTATCCAGTATTGCGAGGCATCCCTATGTTGAACCCCTCACATGCCATTGTTGCTTCAGGAATAACTGACGGTACTATAGCAATCATAAATGATTCACAAAAATTTAGAAGTCACATCTGAATTAATACCAACCTACTCAGGATGGGTGAAGCCCGATGTGTTCACAAACGATTTAGGATTGCTATATAACCTGATTTTTGTAGCTGTTAGGAGTCAGTCAATGCAGGTCATTTTTCGCGTCGATTCATCTCAGCAAATTGGCACAGGACATCTAATCCGATGTCGGACATTGGCAGAGGAACTCCGCCAGCGAGGGGCCGATGTTCAATTCATCTGTCGAAACCTAGAGGGGAATCTCATTCACCTCCTCAGCCAAGTCGCCTTTCCTGTCACAGTGCTGCCCTCTCCAGAAAATCAGGATTTCCATGAGAGTGGAGAAAACTACGCAGCATGGCTAGGGGTTGCCCAAGAAACCGATGCAGCGGAAACCCTTGAGGCACTGACGAGTCAAAAACCTGACTGGCTGATTGTAGACCACTATGGGCTTGATAAGACCTGGCAAGGGATTTTGCGTCCCCAAGTGCATCAAATTTTAGCCGTTGATGACCTGGCGAACCGTTGCCATGACTGTGATATCCTGCTTGACCAAAACTACAGCCGAGAGGGAAAATCTCGCTATGGGGGATTAGTCGCCCAATCCTGTCGCTTACTCCTGGGATCTCGCTATGGGTTGTTAGGCAGGGAGTATGGGGCTTATCGTCAAACCCAATTGCCTCGGACTGGGAATGTGAGGCGAGTGCTGGTGTTTTTTGGCGGGACTGACTCCCAAAATATGACCGGGAAGGCACTGGAAGCTCTGTCGGCACTAGAGTTTAGGGAGTTAGCGGTGGATGTGGTGATGGGCGTGATGAATCCCTATCGGCGGGAAATTGAACGGCAGGCTGCCGAGAGAGAGCATACCGTGTTACATTATTCCCGTCCTCATTTAGCTGACTTGATGGCTCAGGCAGACTTGTCTATAGGAGCAGGGGGAACAACGACTTGGGAACGCCTGTGTTTGGGACTCCCTACCCTGGTGGTGAGTATTGCTGAGAATCAGGTGGCGGCTTGTGAAGCGTGTAACGAAGAAGGGGTGATCGGATATCTGGGAACTTCGGCTATAGTAGATGTTGAAGGATTACGAGTAGCGATCGCTTCTCTGCTGAGCAATCCCTCCCGTGTCAAGGAAATGTCTGCGAAAGCTCGCTTGCAAGTCGATGGACTGGGAACAAAACGAGTCGTCGAGTTACTAAAACCCACCTCTATCGATTCTCTCAGATTACGACTGGCAGAGGCTGAAGATTCTCCACTCTACTATGACTGGGTTAACGAGCCAGAAGTGCGTCACAACTCTTTCCACAGTGATCCAATTTCCTGGGAAAGTCATCAATCTTGGTTTCAGCGTAAACTTACAGACCCTAACTGTTATCTAGGCTTATTAGAAGCCAATGATCTGCCTGTAGGACAGATTCGTTTTGATATCCAGGGTGAAGAAGCCGTAGTTAACTACTCTTTGGATATATTGGTAAGGGGTCGAGGTTGGGCAACACATCTTGTCCGTCTGGGGATGGAACTCCTGAAAAATATTCAACCCACCTACGTCCGAGCCGAGGTAAAAGCCCAAAATGTGGCATCACGGGCAGTTTTTTTACGTTTAGGCTTCAAGGAAGACTATTCCCCATCCTTATATCCACAGGGCTTACAAACAGTCAGCGTCTTTCGCTTACCATTCTCTCTGACAGTTGAAAGATGAATCAATGTAACTGTTATATTAAAATTTCTCATTTTTTTTTACTTATCATTCAAAAAAATAACTCCACTACCTGAGAATTATTATATGATTCATGTAAACCTTTAATTACTGTTGCAATGAATATACAAATTTTTAATCGTTCAGTTGGTTCTCGCTTTGCACCCTTCATCATCGCCGAAATGTCCGGCAACCACAATCAATCCTTAGAAAGAGCATTAGAAATCGTTGAAGCAGCCGCAAAAACAGGGGTTCACGCACTAAAGCTTCAGACTTACACCGCCGAGACGATGACCCTAGACCTAAAAGAAGGTGAGTTTTTTATCAACGCCGGCAACTCCCTCTGGTCTGGTCAATCCCTATACCAACTCTACCAACAAGCCTACACCCCCTGGGAGTGGCACCAACCTATTTTCCAACGCTGCCAAGAACTCGGCATCATCGGCTTCAGCACCCCCTTTGACGAAACCGCCGTTGATTTCCTAGAATCCCTGAACGTCCCCTGCTACAAAATTGCCTCTTTTGAGAACACTGATATCCCCCTCATCCGCAAAGTTGCCAACACAGGTAAACCCATGATCATATCCACAGGCATGGCCACCATTGCCGAACTGGATGAAACCGTGCGTACTGCCCGGGACGCGGGATGTCAGGACTTAGTATTACTCAAATGCACCAGTACCTATCCCGCTACCCCAGAAAACAGCAACCTCCTGACCATTCCCCACCTGCGGGAACTGTTTGGCGTACAAGTGGGTCTATCTGACCACACCATGGGAGTGGGGGCAGCCGTTGCCAGTGTCGCTCTGGGTGCTACAGTGATCGAGAAGCACTTTACCCTATCCCGTGCCGATGGTGGCGTTGACTCCACCTTCTCGATGGAACCGGCGGAAATGGCGCAACTGGTGGTAGAATCTGAACGATCTTGGCAAGCACGGGGTAAGATTCACTATGGGTCAACTCAGGCTGAGGGAGCCTCTAGGATGTTTCGGCGAAGTCTGTATGTGGTACAGGATATAAAAGCCGGGGAGATGTTGACCACTGATAATGTCAGAGCTATTCGTCCAGGGTTAGGGTTGCCACCCAAATATTATGATATTCTGCTAGGGCAAGCTGTTAAGCGGGATATTAAAAGGGGTACACCTGTAACATGGGATTGCCTCAAAAGTTGATATTAATTAAGTTAAATCCCAAGAGCATATCTTAAATGGAAATCAATAAGTTAGGTCTCAATCGATTCTACGGTCACTCCGCTATTATAAAAAATTACTGTGGATATCCCCAAGAATCACCGTTGCCTTTAGTCATCCAGCATGGAGGCGGGGGATACTATAATCTTTTTGAAGTAACCAACGAGTATTTATTTGACTATTGGGTGTGGAATGAAGAGGTCAAGGAAATGAATATAAAAAGACACCATCTGCCACCCCAGACAATTCACGTTTTAGGCGCTCCTTTTATATACTTGGCCGATCAATTAAATCCATCATTGCCTTTGAAAAGGGAAGGAACAATTGCATTTCCTGCTCATTCAACTCCTTGTTGTCCAGCCCTAGAAAACTTTGAGGAGTACGCTCGTCAACTGCAAGCATTACCCGATAAATTCCATCCGATATCGGCTTGTTTCCATCCCTATGATATATCTCTAGGTCTGCACCTCCCTTTTGAAGAGAAAGGATTTATAGTAATATCCTGTATTCCCGATGTTATTACCTATTATCAACAAATTGTGAATAATCAAAGTTTTTTCTGGCAATTATATGAACAGTCTTATAGCGACTCTTACTTAACGAATTTTATAAATTATTGTGGTGGTAAAAAATATGCGACATCTAATATCTGGTCAACAGCTTCTTACTACTCTATCTATCTCGGTCTTGAGTTTTTCTTTTATGGAAATAAAAATCAGTATAGCCAAGGTGAGTATCCAGGAGCATTGCCTGAAGATATGGAATATTACCGGAAAATGGAAGATATTTTTAGGCTCAGAGACGATGCTGAAGTTGCAGATTTTGAAACTCAATGGCAAATCGCTTCTACGCGATTAGGCGTTAAACATAAAATGGGAAAGGATGAACTCTACTCCTACTTAACTAACTTGTATCAGTCTCGTCCTTATGTAGAAGGATTAAGGCAAAAGTTTGTTCTTCTTGATGAAACTCAAGTACAGGTACAAAACTTACAAATTCAACTTCAGCAATCTACGATTCAAAGTGAAGAAGTTAATGCTCAACTTCAGAAACTTCAATCAGAAAAAGATGCTTTACAGCTTCAAGTTAACCAAGTGCACTCAGTGAAAGAGATATGTCGATTTGTACTTAAGCAAACTCAATCGCAATTCGATCATTATTACCCAGGTTGGGCTGACGAAAAATTTCAACCCGATGTACACAGCATTAACTCAGATATAGATGTTCTGAATCAATTATTTGACCAACAAGAATCACTATTGAGTCACAAGAAAGCCTTAGAACTAGAACCAGTTAATCCTTTAGCATATCATAGGTTAGGTCAAGTATTGATAAAAATGGGTTATTTAGAAGAAGGAATATCCTGCTACAATCATTCTCTTTTATTGGATGAAAATTTAGCTATTGTTTATTCAGATTTAGCTGAAGCAATGGTTAAATTAGGGAGCCTGGAAAGGGCAATATTTTACTATCGTCGTGCAATTCATCTCAAATTGTTTAACAAACATGAATTGCACACAGAGTAGGCAGATGTGGGTTAGTTATTTGATTGATAGTTTATTATATCGTTTTCTTATGATGTAGATTTAAATGGAGATTTAAACTTTCACAGGTTTGTTAAAAAGTACACGGCATTTGAAAAATAAGTTTACATAATAGGAGTTGACACAAAATATGAACAATCATAGCAAGGAAAAATCGGATATTTTGGCGATCGTCAGTATGCACCGCTCGGGGAGTTCCTTGGTAGCATCCTTGCTGCAAAGTGCTGGTTTGCATATTGGTCGCAGCGTAATGTTATATCCAGATGAGGGAAATCGGAAGGGGTATTTTGAAAGTTTTGACTTTTGGCAGTTTCACCGCTCAGTGCTGCAATCGCAAGGGATCGATCCAGATGGTTGGACATTGCAGGAAAACATAGAAGTTGAAGATCGTTTTGTAGAAGAAGCAAAAAAAATTGTTTCCCAAAACTCACTAAGTGCTATTTGGGGATGGAAGGAACCGCGGACGACTCTTTTTTTAGATTTCTGGGCAAAAATGCTGCCAGAAGCTAACTTTTTACTTCTTTATCGTTCACCTTGGGAAGTGATTGATTCTCTGTATCGGCGATACGATCCTTTATTTCAAAGTCAGCCTGAATTAGCGGTAAAAATCTGGCTTCACTACAACAAAAAAATTCTTAATTTTTATAACCACTCTTCCAGTCGCTGTCTGTTGGTTAATCTTTCGACACTCGTCAACAACAAAGAATTATATATTCAGGCAATAAATCAAAAATTTCATACTAATTTGATTGCTCCAGCATCAACCATTTACGACCCATCCTTGCTGCGTTCTCAAGGACGGGATAGTTATAGACCTAGCTTGATCGAACATTATTTTCCTGAAGCGATAAAAATGTACCAGGAACTCGATGCTAGAGCATGGCAAGCGCAGGAGACACCAGATTTCTCTTGGCGCGAACTGATCGAACCATCGGTTTACAGATTCTGGGCTTTTCAAGACTGGGTAAATGCCCGCAAGCTGGAAAAAGAAAATCAAGAACTAGACTCTCAACTGAAGCCATTGCAGTCTCAAGTGCAACAAGCTGAGAGTTCATTAGAAAAATCGCAATCTCAACTGCAAGAAACCGAGAGTTCATTAGAAAAATCGCAATCTCAACTGCAAGAAACCGAGGGTTTATTAGAACAATCTCAATCTCAACTGCATCAGACTGAGAGTTTATTGGCACACTTCCAGTCTCAACTGCAACAGACTGAGGGTTTGTTAGAACAATCGCAGTCTCAACTGCATCAGACTGAGGGTTTGTTAGAACAATCGCAGTCTCAACTGCATCAGACTGAGGGTTTGTTAGAACAATCTCAGTCTCAACTGCATCAGACTGAGGGTTTGTTAGAACAATCTCAGTCTCAACTGCATCAGACTGAGGGTTTGTTAGAACAATCGCAGTCTCAACTGCATCAGACTGAGGGTTTGTTAGAACAATCGCAGTCTCAACTGCATCAAGCTCAAACTGAATTAGAACAATCGCAGTCTCAACTGCATCAAACTGAGGGTTTATTAGAACTATTACAAGATCAATTTTACCAAACTCAAGTTGAATTAGAACAATCCCAATCTCAACTGCAACATAACCATAGAGAAATAGAACAAACTAAGTGCCAAGTGGACGAAACCGAGAGTCTCTTAAAACAATCCCAATCTCAGTTGCAAGACACAGAGTCATCATTAGGGATATCTCTGTCTCAGTTGTTGCAGACAAGGGGAGAACTGGAAATATCTCAAGGTCAACACCATGAAACTAAGAGAAAATTAAAGCGATCGCAGTCTCAACATTACAAAACTCAAGAAGAACTGGAACAATCCCAGTCTCAACTGCATC
>NZ_JAUBRH010000028.1:56579-78841 GCF_036701775.1 Microcoleus sp. N9_A2
AGAAAGAAGTATTATTGGAACAATCCCAGTCTCAACTGCATCAGAAAGAAGTATTATTGGAACAATCCCAGTCTCAACTGCATCAGAAAGAAGTATTATTGGAACAATCCCAGTCTCAAATAGAGCGATTGGAGTTTCAGCAAGCCATAGCCATTAAAACTAATGGACACAGTAAGCTTCAGTACGAACTTTTAGTCTCAGAGGCGTGGTATGCTTATCATACTGGCGCTATAACCAATATGCAAGACAGCCTAAAACAATCCTTGAAATGTTCGCCTTTCTCACCCACCAATACAGTTAGTAACTGGTTGGAGAGCTTTACTAAATTATCAGGAGATCAAGGTCATAATTTGGACACTTTTAGGCTGACTAATTTAGCCGAGTGGAAACAGTTAATGCGTTTGGTGTTAAATGTTAAGCCTGTAGCAGTTAAGTCTTAAAAGACTTTCACGATAAAGCAAAAAAAGGACAGTAGAAAATGAGTAGCTTATCACTGCCGTCAACCGTATAATTAATCTTAGTCCATCTTCCTAAGAAAGCCGGAACAACGTTTGGGCAAATAGTTTTACCGCAGGCAGATTTATCCGCGAGATAAAATTTTATATGACTCTCATTGTTTAGCAGATAAACTATCATACAAGAAGGCAATCTAACAACAGAAACCAGGGTTATTCATGGTCTTTTTCTCCGGATAACTTAAATACTGCATAATTAAGGCAGGGCTGTTTCATTCGATAGACTTACGTCCTTACATTTCTTCATTGCTTTGAAAATGAAGATTCATGCCTTAAACAGTTGAGAGTGAGTTTCTCCGAAAATAACCAACCAAAGAAAAAATTAAGCATTATGACCGAACACACTTTGATTCAAATTCAGGAAGTTGTGAATTTGCCTCTAAACGACCCAGAATTGTTATGGGGGTTTAATATCGACACTCCAAATACTTCATACAAAACAGATAAATATGAAGTTTTGTTCGCGGGTTGGATACTAGGTAAGAAGGCTCAAGTAGTCTCAATTGAGGTAATCAGCAGCGGTAGGGCAATACAGAAGATTCCTGTGAATTATTCACGTCCAGATGTTGCTCAAACTTATACTGAGGTTTCCCACGCTGGCACGAGTGGTTTTTTGGCACAAGTGGGAGTAAGTGAACTCTCGACGGAAGTTGAGTTACTTATCCAAGCTGTGTTCTCAGATCAAAGTCGTTTGCCAATCAGCATGGTAAAATTTCAAAAGAAACTTCCATTCCTAGAGCAGGTTAAAGCAGATTTAGCACGCTCACAGACACGACTCAAACAAATTCAAACAGAACAGGAGCGCCCTCAGCCTAATTACTTTAAACCTCCACTAAGTGCTACTTACCAAAAACAAAATGACTCACTTTTGAAATATGCTACTCACTTGAGCGACCAAGAATGGTTGGAGGTAATTGTTAAAAGTGTAGAGCATCCGTTTGTAGATGGTATCGAACTGCCTGGATTCCCGCCTGATGACATTCAGCGCAATATAGTTGGATCGTCGGGAAAGCAGGCTCTAGGTGAAGGATTTAATTTCTATTCTGAGATTAAGCGGTACGCAGCTAACTTGGGAGTACCACTAACCAGAGACAGTCACATTCTCGATTTCGGTTGCGGCTGGGCGCAAATGATGCGGTTTTTCCTAAAAGATGTTGTTGCAGACAATCTGTATGGCATTGATGTCGATCCGGCGATGATTGATATTTGTGTCAACACAGTCCGTCAGGGAAATTATAGTGTAGTAAAACCAGAGCCACCCACCCAATTTTCTAACAATAGTTTCGATGTAGTTTACGCCTACTCAGTTTTCTCTCATCTGTCTGAACCTGTACACATAAAATGGGTGGAAGAGTTCTCAAGAATACTCAAACCTGGTGGTATCCTGATAGTCACCACTCAAGCTCGTCGATTTATTGAGTTTTGTCGATCGTTGAGAGGTCAGAACCATGAATTTGCCTGGTATAACGCGTTAGCAAATTCATTCTTGGATACTGAGGCTGCTTTTGCAGACTACGATAATGGCAAGTTTTTATATAGCCCGACCGGTGGGGGTCCTACACGCCCTGCCTCTTTTTATGGGGAAGCCGTGGTTTCGCCTGGATACGTTAAGCGGGAGTGGACTAAATATCTGACATTTTGCGATTTTGTTGACGATCCAACTTTGTTGCCACAAGCCGTTATCATTATGCAAAAACCTGTTAATAACAGTTTGTCCTCTCAAATCGATACAACTGAAGTAGAATCTGCTTCAGTCTTTCCCTTGCCTCAAGAAATTGTACATCTCAATGCTAGCTGGCAACCAAAGAGTAAATATTCTTCCCGCAACACCTCGATAGCTTTGCTAGCAATTGAAAAGTTACTTTGGCAAAAAGATCGAGTGATATTAAACAATCTGGTTTTTCGATTAGAGGAAAACAAAGATAATAATTGGGAATTAGGAGAAGACTGCTTCATACTTTACAAACCCAAAATTTTGCTCGATCAGTACGAAAGATTTTTCTCAACTCATCAAGAGTTTAATCCTGATAATGTAGTCGAGTTGGGAATGTGGGAAGGTGGAAGCGTAGCGTTTTGGTTTGAAATTTTTAAACCAAAAAAACATATTGCGATTGATTTGCAAGCCCGTGCAGACAGTCCATATTTTCAAAAGTATGTCAGCGATCGAGGCTTACAGAATCGACTCAGGACATATTGGCATACAAACCAAGCAGATTCTGGACGACTAAATGAAATTGTGAAACAAGAATTCAACGATCAGCCTCTTGACTTAGTTATGGATGACGCCTCCCATTATTATGAGCTCACAAAAATTAGCTTTGAAACTTTATTTCCGTTAATTCGGCCAGGCGGTTTTTACGTTATTGAAGATTGGGCATGGTGGCACTGGAAAGGAATAGAAAAATACTATTCCGAAGCAACTCCGTTGAGTAAGCTGATATTTGAACTGGTGGAGGCAGCAGGGACTTCACATGAGATCATCAAGAATATTGTTATTTATGAATCCATTGTCATAGTGGAGCGTGGAGATCTAATTATTCAAGAACTAAGTGACTTCAAGCTGGATAATTATATTTACAGACATCCGAGGACATAGATATTGTTCGTCGGAATTGTTCGTCGAAATTGCTGTTAGTCAATTTCGACGATTTTTATAGTTTGCTACTTATTAATACCTCTATTAACTCAGCTCTAATACCGATAAATAAATTATCAATATAAACAATTCTTTTTATCACCCTGATGATTGCAAATAACGCCCCAAGTTAAACCAATACAAAAAGAGTTCAAAATAACTCGGCCAATTTAAAGGAGAGGGAGCGAGAAGATTTGACAGCTTATGAGATTGCAATTGGGATAGAATGCTGGTAAGAATCTTCGTTGATTCTTCGTCACCGATAGATTCCAAAGACTCAAAAGTGTTTTTGCCGTGAAAACGATAGTAATACAAATCTTGCTCCATACAAAACGGCTCTGTATAAAGTAGGGAACGAAGCAGAAAATCCCAATCATGGCAATACCGATAACTGCTAAACTCACCCACACGGTTAAAAAGCTCCTTTGTAAAAACGAAGTTTCCAGTAGATATTCCTACATTGGATATCAAAGAAGCAAACCCAACAGAAGGATACTGTTCAATAAGTTTCTGGATCAAAAAATAACGATGAGCGACGGGATGAGATGTAGTTATACTCCTATCGTGTTCATCAATATACTCTACCTTGCTAAAGACAAACTCATGCCTGTGACTCTGCATCACATTAACAATACATTTGAGCCGATTTGGATGATACATATCATCTGAATTTAAAAGGGCTAGGATTTTTCCATGAGCTTGAGATATGCCATAATTGATGGCTGCATGAGCACCCTGATTTTTGGTGAATTTATGGAAGAAAGTTCCATCAGAAAACCTAGTCTTCCAACCATCTCTCTGAATTAACTGCTCTATCTCCCGAACTGATTCATCAGAAGAACAATCATCAACGATAATAACTTCTAATTTTTGATAAGTCTGTGCCGCCACAGAATCTAAACATCTCTTGACAAAATGTTGATGATTGTAGCAGGGAATGACTATGGATACTAGGGGGGTTTCGGAAATCATATTCATAAAGTAATCACTCTCATCCTCAAACTTGTTGATAAAAATCCTGGACTGAAATTGGTTTAAGAACTTGATTCATTGCTTCAAGCAGGAGTTCCTTTACCTCAATTTTATTCTCCAACTCATCCAGCAATTGATATCGATGGTTCACACTTTCCATTGGTAAAGCTCGTATCAGGTTAATAATCGTTTTTGCAATGTCGGCATGGGCCTTGCCAAGCATTTCTTGTTGTTCCAGAGATATCCCCAAGTCTTGAATAGGGTCATATCCTTGTCGCAATCGTATCACTTCTATTGGAATGCAGCTTCCATCTTCCAGCAAAGCCTCTAAGTGCAAGAATGCTTCAGAAGACATTCCAGCTATTTGCACTGTCATGGAAAAGCCACTGTTTTCAGAACCTGGAAATAAATGCACCTCAGCCACATCTGGACGAGATATATTAATAGGTGTTTGCTGGAGCACTCGACTGTTAGATATTACCTTGACTCCCACAACGGGAGAGTTTTGACTTATTACCCAACCTTTTATGTCAATAGAGTTGACACTAACTCGAGTATCAGGCCGTGGAAAATCTAACTGCCACAATAATTCAGAGCATTGACATCGGCTCACATCGATAATTATTGCTGTTTTTTGTAGAAGTTTGTTCATTGCTTCAATCGAACGATTCATTCCATCAATTCTACTATCCAACTCATCAAGTTGTGAATGCAAATGGTTGACACTTTTAATAGGAACATATCGCAGTATATCAATAATTGTTTTCCAGCTATGAGTACCTTCCAGCGCTCTACGAGTGGCCAAAAGATAGCTATATCCATACTTATGATCCGGCTCTAAATGCGCGCCCTCAGCCCATTCATTCCAAGCATTAATAAACACCAATTTTTCGTCGCCTGAATTTACTTGTCTCGTTTTTTCGATAATGCCGCGTAGCCACAATTCATAAACATCAGGGTGGGAATTAATAAAGGCATGAGCTGCTCTTTTTCGACGCGCTGTATTATCCCACGATGTCATCACAGAACGAAAAACTTTCAAGTTAGGGAACTCCTGAGATAAAGAATTAATAACCCCATCCTTATAGTCATAAAGATGACCGGAAAAATCATCAACTCTGAGTTCATCAGGTGAAATTTCTCTGGCAGAAAACCCATGAGGCGGGAACTGCACGGCTGAATCAAAGCCTATCTGCTCGAGGGATGTGTGCAAACCGCGAAATGTGATAGCAATACAGAGGTGAACTTCTCCCACACCATTTTTCCTAAATATCTTTCTCCACTGCTCTGCAGTGTGGCGCAGATTGGGAAAAAGATCCCGCCGATAAACAATCAATAAAGGCTCTCCGTTGATGCGAATATATCTTTCATCAAGCAAAATGTGAATTATGCTCTCAGCAAAAGCCTGATTTTGTTCATCTGACCAACATTCTTGAGCCATCAATATCTCATGTTCTGCTCCATCCCACCGCCTTGTCCAGTTTTCATTAGCCCAACAAATGCAGAAAGGAAAATCTGGTTTTTTAGTCCGCAAAACTTCATCTATAGGATGGTTGAGCAGACGCTTGCCTGCGAACCAATAATAATAGTAACAAAAACCATAAATTCCATATTTTTTAGCTAGCGCGGCCTGCGCTTCTCTGACTTCTGGCAGGCGTAAATCGTAAAACCCCAAGTCGGCGGGGAGGTGAGGTTGATAATGCCCTTCAAATAAGGGTTGAGCTTTGGTAACATTAGTCCACTCGGTAAAACCTTTGCCCCACCACAAATCGTTTTCTGGAATGGGATGAAATTGTGGCAAATAATAGGCAATTAGACGTACATCTGTTTCCAAAGAGCTAGGTTTAGTAAGTTCGATTGAAGAGTGTTCTGTGCTGCTGACTGGTTCTTTAATTGTGACTGGACTTAATACTTCTAGTAAGAGTTTACTGTTCGTTGCCTCTCTCGTTTGCAGTACCTTTCCTAACGCTTGCCAATGAGCAAAATTGTTGTCTATCTTAATATGTAGCGCCTTTTTGAAAAACCCGATTCCTCCCTCATGTTGATTTTGTTGTACTAAAGCCTTACCCAAATGTTCGTAAAGCGCATCGGATTGAGAGTTAAACTCGACTGCTCGCTGATAGCTGGCAGCAGATTCTTCCCACTTGTGAAGTTGAGCCAGGGTATTTCCTAACTTTTGGTAAACCTCGGATGATTCGGGATTAAGCTCGATAGTACGGCGGTAACTAGCTGTAGCTTCCTCCCACTTTTGTAGTGAGAACAGAGCATCTCCTAAATGGAAGTTCACCACATCTGAATTAGGGCTAAGTATTAAAGCTTTGCGATAGGCAGAAATCGCCTCATCGTAACGCCCCAACTGATATAGAGCAAACCCTAAATGATCCTGAGCCTCCAGCGAATTTGGATCAAACTCAACCGACTTGCGATAAGCACCCACAGCTTGAACCCACTTTTGCAGTGTCGCCAAAGCATCGCCCAAATGCTGGTAAATCACTGCCGCATTCGGTACGATATCAAGCGCTCTCCGATAAGATACGATCGCCTCCTCCCACCGCTGCACGATCGACAAAGTATGCCCCAAATAGTGGTGGACGATCGCCGAACCCGGTTCCAACTCAGCCGCTTTCGAGTAAGATGCGATCGCCTCCTCCCATTGACCCTGAGCCGCTAAAGCCGTGCCCAATTTATAGTAAAGCCAATGAAAATCAGGTTTTAACTGAATCGCCTTTCGGTAATAACCCACCGCTTCTGTTAATTCATTCTTACCTTGCAAAGCCTCTGCCAACTTCAGGTACAAATCTGCCTCGCCCGGATTTAGCTCGATCGCCCTTCGCAAACAATCCATCCCTTCATCAACCCGTCCCTGTCTTGCCAAAGCCTCCCACAAATTTTGGTAAGGCAAAGCCGATTCCGAGTCAAGTTCGATCGCTTTTCGCAAACAACTTACAGATTCATCCAGTTGACCTTGCAAACACAAAGCCTTACCCAAACTATTGTGAAACTCATAAAAATCTGGATATATTTCCACAGCTTTGCGGTACGCAGCCACGGCCTCATTGAGATTGCCCTGCTGTTCCAAAACCTCTCCTAAATTGTGCCAAGACCAAGCCGAATTCGGGTTAAGTTCGCAGGCCCTGCGGTAGCTTTTCTCAGCGCCATCCCACTGCCCCAACTTCGCCAAAACTTCACCCAAATTGTGGTGATACCAGGAAAAATCCGGGTTGAGTTCAGTACAGCGCTGGTAGGCAGCCGCGGCTTCCTCTAATTTATCCGACTGTTTTAGGAGGTTGCCTCTATGAAAATAATTAGAAGCAGTTTCTTCGTGCACTTGTAATGAGTTATTCATAATTTTCTACCGTAGATTTCATTTTTTTAGTTTGGTTGAGGCTGGGTTAATAACTACCTTGTATCTGAGAACTTGCACCAATGTCAATCTTTAGGATTCTCGCGCGGGGTGGAGGCGGTTTTTTTAGTCTTTGGGTATTCCTTGAAGCTATCGGTGAACCCGCCCCTACAGGTTTTTGACATTGGTGCCGTCAGGTGAATTGTATCGGTTTTCTGTCTGAGTCACAATCCTCTCGATCCTCCCGACACTCAGGGCGGGCACGGGGGCACCGCCCCTACAGGTTGTTGATTTGTAGGGGTAGTGCCCCCGTGCCTACCCTCCCCACAAACCAGGACAACCGCGGGGGGATTGCTCCTACAAAGAATTAAACAGCCCTGCGTGCCTACCCCTCATGGGGATGTTCCTAATGACTCGGCCGCCAATTCTCGTCCTCCAATCTAATACCGCTGTCTTGACAAGCCCTGGTTAAATGAGGGCTGTAGTAAGGGTCATTATCAATATATTTTTGCCACCGGCTTTCCATCAGCTTCGATTCCTTCCTCAGCCGCTCTTTCTTTTCAGGCGAGTCTTCGTAACCCCGGCTTTTAGATTCGTGGTGGTAGAGAACTACATGAGGCAGGTAAATATTTCGGTACCCTTTCTCCAGCATTTTCAAACACAAATCCACATCATTGTAAGCCACTGTTAGTTCTTCGTCAAACCCCCCAACACTTTCAAACACTTCGCGGCGGCACATCAAACACGCAGCAGTCACTGCTGAAACATTATTCATGCCTACCACATTCCCGAAATATCCAGGAATCGATCGCGGCATATGGTAATAACTGTGACCAGCCACACCGCCACCTAGCCCCATCACCACTCCCGCGTGCTGGATTTTGTTATCTGAGTATATCAACAAATTGCCCACAGCCCCGATCGAGCTTCTCTGAGCTTGTTCAACCATCCCGTCAATCCAATCGGGAGTAATTACCTCTGTATCGTTATTCAAGAACAACAAGTAATCTCCCTCGGCTTTGCTAGCAGCGTAGTTGTTAATCTTAGAGAAATTGAACGGAATATCTAGCCGATAACTTTTAAACCTCGCTGATTCCTTAGCCGTCCATTTAGCCAGAATTTCCGCCGTGTGTTGCTCTTGACTGCCGTTATCGATGACAATAACTTCGTAGTTGGGGTAGACGCTCTTTGTAAAGATAGACTCCAAGCAATTGTCCAAAACATCCCCCAAATCCCGCGTCGGAATAATGATGCTTACCCGCTTGTAATCCGCAATTTTGTAGCGTGGAATAAAGTGTCCCAAAAAGTTGGGAACGCCTTCAATTTTCCCCGGTTCGCCCCGGCGTTCGATCGCCTCTTGCAAAGCTTTTTGCCCTGCATCATAGGCATAGGGTTTAGCCTCTACACCGCCAGCAGCCGAACCCGCGTGCATTCTCCAGTGGTAAAGAATTTTAGGGATGTGAAAGATTTTGTCAGTTTTTTCTGTAAACCTCAAAACCAAATCATAATCCTGAGCTCCTTCAAAACCGGGTCTAAAACCGCCGATTTCATTAATTAGCGATCGCCTGTAAGTTCCCAAATGGCAAGTGTACATCCGAGATAAAAATGAATCCGGACTCCATTCTGGCTTGAAGAAAGGATTTATCAGTTCCCGATCCTGATAAATCTTGTCTTCATCTGAATAAATCATGTCCGCTTCCGGATGCCGGTTCAGCAGCAGCACCACTTCATACAACGCCTCTGGTGTCAGTGTATCGTCGTGGTCTAATAGAGATATAAATTCACCCGTCGCCAACTCCAAAGCAGAATTGGAACAGTGAGAAATGTGACCGTTTTTGGTTCGATAAACTACTTTGATCCGGCTATCTTTGGCTGCATATTCTTGCAGAATTCGCTTGACATGAGGCGCGGTTGATGCGTCGTCAGCAATGCACAATTCCCAGTAGGGATATATTTGATTAAAAACTGAGTCTATAGCTTCCCTGAGATAATTCTCTGGCGTGTTGTAGACTGGCATCACAATGCTAATCAGCGGTTTGTAGCTAAAGATTTCTAATGTTTCAGCGATCTTCCGCAAATCAGCTTCTCTGGGGCTGTGCTTGGCGCGCCACTTCGTATAAGCTGGGTCTTGACCGAGGAATAGGGAATCTCGCAAGTTTTCATAATCCAAACCAAAAAGTTTCGGATCGAGTTTGCTCGCCGTCTGATAAGCTTCCAGAGCTTCGGAAAGCTTGTTTTGTTTAGCTAAAGTTTTTGCTAAATTGTGGTACGACCAGCCAAATTCAGGAGCAACCTCGATCGCTCTCCTATATGCCGCAACAGCTTCATCAAGCCGACCTTCTTGTTGAAAAATATCCGCTAAGTTGTGGTGCGACCAAACAAAAGTTGGATTCACTTCTGCGGCTTTCTGATAACTTTTAATAGACTCATCAACTTTACCCGTCCATTTCAGGACATCGCCTAAATTGTGGTGAGTTCCAAAGTAATTGGGATTAATTGCAATTGCTTTGCGGTAGGCCGCAATAGCCTCGGTATATTTACCTTCTTCTTGCAGAGACTCCCCTAATTCGTGGTACTCCGCAGCCACTCCCGGGGTGTGTTCGATCGCGCTTCCAGATTGTCGGCTAGCAGCACTTTTTTCTGCCGCCCTACTTACCCCCTTTTTTTTTAACACCTCTTCTAACAGCCCAGAAATAGCCTTGTCATCAGGCCGAATCTGCAACGCCATCTGATAAAAGACGATCGCCCCATCCGGCCAATTCTTCCGCACCAAAGCATCAGCCAACTCAACATAAAGGTCAGCATCATTCGGCGCAATCTCCAGCGCCTTGTGATACAACTGCACGTCATCGGGATTCTCCTGAATCGCCTTTCGATACAAACCCATTGACTGCTGCAAATCCCACTGCGATCGCATCCTCAAAGCATCAGCCAACTTTTGCGAAATCCACGGCAAATCCGGCTGAATTTCCACAGCACGGCGGTAAGAAGCGATCGACTCATCCCACCGTTCCAGTTGCTCAAAAGCCGTCCCCATGTTGTAATAAGTCCACGCAAAATCAGGATTCAACTCAGCCGCCCGCCGGTAAACTGCGATCGCCTCATCCCACCTTTCCATTTCTAGCAACACGTCGCCCAACTTGCTGTGCGACCAGAAGAAACTCGGATTGATTTCGTTAGCCCGCCGGTACGCAACAACCGCCTCATCCCAGCGTTCCAAATTCACCAGCGATTCTGCTAAATTGTTGTGCGCCCAAAAATGGTCGGGATTAAGTTCGATCGACCTTTGGTAAGCCGAAATCGCCTCATCCCAGCGTTCCAGTTTAATCAGCGCGTCGGCTAAATAGTTGTGCGACCAACTAAAATCTGGATTTAATTCTGTTGCTTTCGTGTAAGCCTCTACAGCTTCCTCCCAGCGTTCCAACTTCAGCAACACGTCAGCTAAATTGTTGTGAGACCAGCTAAAATCTGGATTTAATTTGATCGCCTTGCGGTAAGCATTTATAGCTTCCTCCCAGCGTTCCAACTTCACCAGCGACTCAGCTAAATTGTTGTGCGACCAAGAAAGTTCGGGATTATTTCTAATCGCATTGCTGTAAGCATCAACCGCCGCTTCCCACTGTTCTTTGTTCCTGAGAAGTTCGCCCAATTCGTGATAAGCTGCACCAGCATTTGGGTTCAACTCAACCGCGCGCCGGTAACAGTCAATACCTTGCTCTACCTTACCTTGCTCGATCAAAGTTTTGGCTAAATTCTCGTGTTCCTCGGCGGTGCCAGACTTGGGGTCGATCGCAAATGCTCGATACCAAGCCTCAGTCGCCGCCTCAGACTTGCCTAACTGCGTCAACAATTTTGCAAAATTGCGGAAAGCACCGGCAAAATCCGGTTTCAGGGCGATCGCCTTTTCGTAAGCAGAAACCGCTTGCTGCCACTGTTCCTGCTGCGCGCAAATGCTGCCATAATTAGCATAAGCTTCAGCAAAATTCGGGTTAATTTCTATTGCTTTGACATAGCAACTTTTAGCTTCATCAATTTTGCCGCCCGATTGCAGCGCGTTGCCCAGCATTTTGTACAGCGGCGCTTCCGGCTTAATTTGTAGAGCTTTCTTGCAAGCAGAAATTGCCTGTTCCAATTTACCCTGAGCAAAATAGCCTTCAGCCAATATTTTGTATGCTTCTGGATCTTCTATATTAATTGTAGAATTAACGGCCTGCTGCATTGGTGGCTTAACTGGCGGCTTGACTGCGGTTACAGGAGGCTGCTGCTTAACTGCACCGTTTTTCGCCGTTGCACCCGCCAAAGTTTGCTCTCCCTCGCTGCCGTTTTTCGCCGTTGCACCCGCCAAAGTTTGCTCTCCCTCGCTGCCGTTTCTCGCATGAGCTGCGTTGAGTTCAATAGCCTTGCGATAATATACTGTCGCTTCCTCTAACTTGCCTTGTTTTTTTAGCGCTTCGCCCAAATTTTGGTAAGCAGTCGCCACATTAGGATTTAATTTTATGGCGCGATCGTAACAGGCGATCGCTTCGGGGAATTTTTCCTGCCTAAAAAAAGCGTCGCCCATATTCAAGTGTTCCCCAGGCGCTACTTTTTCCGGTTCCAAACTAAATGCTTGATACCAGCACTGCTGCGCTTCTTCCGGTTTGCTAATTTGTCCGAATACTTTTGCTAAATTCCGGTACACTCCCGCGAAATTCGGCTTAATCGCGATCGCCTTTTGATAAAATCCGATCGCCTCCTGCCATTTTTGCTGCTGCGCGCCAATGCTGCCCAAATTCGCGTATACTTCCGCAAAATTCGGTTCTATTTCAATCGCTTTAGCGTACCAGTGCCGTGCCTCTTCCATCCTGCCTTGAGCTTGCAGCGCGTTGCCCAAAGTCTTGTAAGCCGGTGCAAAATTGGGATGAATCTTTAAAGCTTGCTCGCAGGAGGCGATCGCTTCTTCTAATTTTCCTTGGGATAAGTATATTTCTCCCTGTTGGTTAAATTGAACCGCTGTTGATTCTGTACTGACTGTTGATGGCATATGGGCGGCGGCTCCAGAGGCAGGAATTAAATAGGGTAGTCGAAACGTTTAACAATTATACTCGCGTTTGACACTAACAGTACCGGACTTGTTCCCCCACTTCTTATTTTTTTTGAATCCCGTTGCTGGCGAGGAACCGGGATTCTCGGCTGATTTTTTGGATTTTACGGTTAAATATGTAAGAATCAGCCCGGTTTCTGGCAGATTTGCGCGCCCGTCCCGACTTTTGTAGCTAAAGAGTCGATCGCCCGTTTTGTAAAGCAAAGTAAACACTGCCGGTTCTTGCTTGTGGGAGGCTTTCTTGTGGACTGGGCAAGGGAGATTGCACCCTTTTCTATAGGCTTTTTACCGGCGGGCTAGGAGCAACGGCCCACAAGAAAGAAATGCACTCTTTGTGGAACAGGCATCTTGCCTGTTTTTGAGCAGGGTGAAAGATGTGCGATCGAACCCAAACGAGAATAGCCTTTTTAGCAAAAAACGATCGCCCTTTTGGGAGAAAGCGATCGCCCTTTTTTTTCAACAATTAGTTAACAACTATTAGCAATTACTAATTAAGCTGCTGCGGCTGCGTCTTCTTCTGCGTCTTCGGCTTCAGAACCTGCTTGAATTCCCAGCACAGTAACAACCACCTGATCTGGTTCGCCGAGAGCTACCACTCCCGCAGGCAAAACTAATTCGTTAATGTGCAGCGCATCCCCAACCTTTAAATTAGAAATATCTACTTCTATTGATTCAGGAATGCTGTCAGGTTTGCACTTAACTGCTAGTTGCGTCAGCACGGTATCCAAGATGCCGCCTTCTAATTTGACGCCGACAGCTTCGCCGACAAAACTCAGCGATACTTCAACTTCCAGGCTGTCTTGAGTTGCGACGGAGAAAAAGCTCAGGTGGTAAGGAAAGCCTTTCCAAGGATGAACTTGAACTTCCCGCAGCAAGGTTTTTCCAGTCCAAGAGAGTTCGGGAATGCTGAGGTCAATTAGGGCGTTGTTGACTACGCGCTTTTTGAGCAGGTGTTCGACTGTTTTGGCTTTGATGGTAAGGGAAATGGATTCAGAGCCTTTGTGCCCGTAGAGGACGGCGGGAATCAATCCAGAGCGGCGGAGGGCGTTAGGTTTGCTGCCTTCTGCCCGCTTTTGACATTCTACTGCGAGTTCCATTTTCTGACTTTCTGCTGATTGTTTTCACATTTTACCAGAATTGTGATATTGCGATCGCGCTTAATTAAATTCGCTGAAGGTATTGATAGTTTTCGTTTTCCACACACTTCAGCAATTCCAGCATTTTTCTCAGACGATAAGTTCCTGATTGATACTCTTCTTTGGAAGGGCTATCTCCTAGTTTAGTGATGACAGCATCGCTTTCACTGATGATTGCTTCGCTGAACATTTTCTTGAACTGCTGGCGAATCTCTTGATTTAATTCAACTAGAGGCAGAATTACATTTTCTTCATCTAGGTAAATTTCAGTGTCGATTGATGCGCCACCTATTTTGGAAAATGCTGATTTTGCTAACCATTCGTAAAGGGTTTCTCCTACATCTACCGTTTCCGATTCCGCTCCATTTGTGGTGTAGAAGCTGATATCTAACATAAATAATTACTCCTCCAATTCAGACAGCATAAATGCACTTTCTGGAATATTTTATGCCCACGCTGTATCCGCATTGTCAAATATTTTTTTAGCTGGATCAGAGATTTTTTATGTAGTTACAACTCCTATTACACTACCTTTGTTAAGGATTTTTTTCGCCAATCCAGCATGGACATATCGAGTCTTGATTTCAAGGTGCGGTTCTTTCATCGTTTTCTCTATCCATTGAATTTCCTTTGAATATCTGCGATTATTTCTTTGACTTTAGGAGCATCTTCTGGATTGATAATTAAAATATCACCCTCTGGATCGTTCCCAATAGTTCTTTGTGAGTAAATATTTGCTCGCTCCAATTCTTGGATCACCCACCCAATGAGGTCTCTGTGAACTTCTAACCTGGATATCTGCTGGTCTTCGTCAGTCATCCAGTTTTTATCGATCATTATTATAGCTCCTTACACTAAGTTCTGGCAATAGATCAGTTCAGCTACGATTTTTCTAGCACTCTGACGTTTTATGACTCAAAATCTTAGGATAGAGGAGCTACAGGCCTACCATCAACCGACAACAATCCTCGTTTCGGGCCGTGAATCGGGTCTTCTACAATAATAGTTTGGTCGCGGCTGGCACCGAGAGAAACAATTGCGATCGGCACTTCCATCAAGTCTGCCAAAAACTTTAGATAATCCAATGCTTGCGGCGGCAAATCTTCCAAATTGCGGCACTCTTCCGTGGACTGTTTCCAACCGGGAAGGGTTTCATAAATGGGTTTGCATCGAGCAAATATCCGCGAACTTTTCGGGAAATCGACACAGCGTTCGCCGTCAATTTCGTAAGCAACACAGACTTTTATTTCTTCTAATTCATCCAAAACATCTAGTTTGGTGACAGCCAAACAGTCAAGTCCGTTGATACGGACTGCGTAGCGGCCGATTACCGCATCGAACCAACCGCAGCGGCGTTTCCTGCCGGTTGTCGTGCCGAATTCTGCACCTCTTTCGCCCAAGATTGCGCCAACTCCATCGACCATTTCGGTAGGGAAGGGGCCTTCTCCGACGCGGGTTGTATAGGCTTTTGCTACGCCAATTACGCGATCGATCGCTGTCGGGCCGACTCCGGTTCCCACGCAAGCGCCGCCCGCGATGGGATTGCTGGAAGTAACATAAGGATAAGTGCCGTGGTCTAAGTCTAATAAAGTGCCTTGCGCGCCTTCAAACAGAATATTTTTCCGCGTGTGAAGTCCCTCATAAATCTTCAGGGAACTGTCTACTACGTGCGGCCGCAAACGTTCCGCATAAACTCGATATTCATCAATTATCTCTTGAGCATTGAGAGGCGGCAAATTGTAGAGTTTTTCGAGAATGACATTTTTATGATTGATCGTCCATTCCAGTTGTTCTCGCAACCCTTCCAAGTCCATTAAATCGAGCATCCGAATGCCAGTGCGTTCCGACTTGTCGGCGTAAGTAGGGCCAATGCCACGTCCCGTCGTCCCGATTTTATAATTTCCCCGCTGGGTTTCCGATGCTACATCAATTAACCGGTGATATGGCATCGTTACGTGAGCAGTCTCCGAAATCATCAGCGAGGTCGTCGAAACATTCAGTGCCTCTAGCTGATCTAACTCTGCAATTAAAACTTTAGGGTCGATGACGGTGCCACAGCCGATAATACACTCTTTATCAGGGTAGAGAATCCCGGACGGAATTAAGTGCAGCTTGAAAGTCTGACCGTTTACTACCACGGTATGACCGGCGTTGACGCCCCCTTGGTAGCGGACAACGATATCTGCGGATTTGCTGAGCAAATCGGTAATTTTGCCTTTTCCTTCATCGCCCCACTGGGCGCCGATCACAACTACGTTAGCCAAGGGTTTCTCGCGTTCAGTTCAGGTTGACACAATCTCCGATTATGTATGAATGCGTCCTAAATGTCAATCAATTTTAGATTTTAGATTTTGGATTTTAGATACGGGCATGGGGCATGGGGCATGGGGCATGGGGCATGGGGCATGGGGCATGGGGCATGGGGCATGGGAACTCACACACAACCAATGACTAAGTAGAAAGGCGCAAATAAACAGCACTATATAACGAAATGTAAATTATCCTTAAACCCTTTTCCCTTCAGTCTTCTGCCCCCTGTCTCCTGCCCGATCCCAATGATAAATATTTACGCCAACTGACTTAAGAACTACTGACAACTGACTAAGGACTACTGACTAAGGACTACTGACTACTGACTACTGACTACTGAGTAATTAATTTTTGTTAAAATTGAGAAAATTGAGGCTTTGTTGCCATGACTTTACACGCTGAGTTGCACCGCCATCTGGGCGGTTCTGTGGTTCCTCGGATTCTGTGGCGGTATTTTGATCGCCATAATGCCGAAATGGTTGAGAGATTTCAACAATATTCGGAGTTTGAGGATTTTTACACTCGTCCGCGCAATACTCTCGATGAGTATTTGGAACTGCACACGCTGGTAGAAAGCGTGCAAACTGTGGAGACTTTGCCTTATTTTATCTATCGGTTGATGCGCGGCGCTTATGTATTTGAAAATCTGGCTTATTTGGAGTTGCGCTATACGCCTTATTTGCGGACTCCAGAGCATTTGGAACAGTCAAAACGCATTGATTTGATGGCAGAAATTGTACGGGTTGTGGGTAAGGCCAGTCAAATTGGTGATTGTCCGATTGTGACTAGCCAAATTTTGTGTATGCACTCGCGTTTACCCTATGAGGTGAATCGGGCGATCGTCGATTTGGCGGCCGAGATGGGAGAATATGTTTGTGCGATCGATCTTGCGGGCGGTGATGCTGCTATTGGCGATCGTTTGGAGGAGTTTGTGGGATTGTATGAGTACGCAAGGTCGATCGGGATTAAGACTACCGGCCATCTTTACGAAACCACCTCTGGCTGTTATCCCGAACTTTTGCCCTATTTGATGCGTATCGGTCACGGGATTCAAATTCCGCTAAAATATCCCGAACTGCTGCCAGAAGTCGCGCGCAGGGGTCAATGCTTGGAGGTTTGCCCGACTACCTATCTCAAAACGGGGACGTTGCAAGATATGCAGGAATTGAAGGTTGTGTTCGATCGATGTTTTGAGGCTGGTGTAGATATTGCTATTTGTACCGACAACGCGGGATTGCACAACGTGCGGCTGCCTTTTGAGTATGAGAATTTGTTGACTCGGGATATCATTGATTTTCGGCAGTTACAAGCCTGTCAAGATGCTGCTTTTCGCCATGCTTTCGCGTGGCCCTACGACGGGCGGCCTGTAAAAATGCTGACTGGTTTGTTGCAACATTAGTCGGTTGGTGCGATCGTTAGTTAATTAAGTGCGATCGAGAATTAAGATGAGACGGCGGTTGAAACCGCGTCTACACAAAGGAAGTCCGCCTCCGCGGACTGAAGAAAATAAGGTAATTTCAACCGCCGTCGGATCTTCAACCCGCGGAGGCGGGTTTTGTTTGTATAGATGCGGTTTCAACCGCCGTCTGATCTGAACCGTATTGAGTTATATTTGGAAAACAGAAACATCAATATAAAAGGATAAAAAAACATGACAAATATGGACGCTTACTGGATGCCTTTCACTGCCAATAGGCAGTTTAAAGCCAATCCGCGAATATTGGTTTCGGCAAAAGATATGCACTTTACCACCGATGATAACCGCTCAATTCTCGACGGGATTGCAGGGCTTTGGTGCGTGAATGCAGGGCACTGCCGCCCGAAAATTATTGAGGCTATTCACAAGCAAGTATCGACCCTAGATTATGCGCCACCTTTTCAGATGGGACACCCCGGCGCGTTTGAATTAGCGGAACGTTTGGTGAAGATGATTCCGGGCAATTTCGATCGCGTTTTCTTCACTAATTCTGGTTCCGAGTCTGTAGACACTGCTTTGAAAATTGCGATTGCTTATCACCGGGCGAAAGGTGAAGGAACTCGTCAAAGATTAATCGGTAGGGAACGCGGTTATCACGGCGTTGGTTTTGGGGGAATTTCTGTCGGCGGTATTGGCCCTAATCGTAAGTTTTTTGGCAGTTTGCTGACAGGAGTGGATCATTTACCTCACACTCATAATTTAGAACACAATGCTTTCAGTCGCAAACAACCGAAATGGGGCGCGCATTTGGCGGATGAATTGGAACGGATTGTGGCTTTGCACGATGCGTCTAATATTGCGGCGGTAATTGTCGAACCTGTTGCTGGTTCTACGGGGGTTTTGATTCCGCCCCAAGGTTATTTGCAGCGGCTGCGGGAGATTTGTGACAAGTACGGAATTCTGCTGATTTTTGATGAGGTAATTACGGGTTTCGGGCGTTTGGGTGCGAGTTTTGCTACTGAATATTTTGGGGTGGTTCCCGATATTGTGACGGTGGCGAAGGGGATAACTAACGGTACTGTGCCGATGGGGGCGGTGTTTGTGAAGGAGGGAATTTATGATACTTTTATGAATGCTCCTGAAAATGCGATCGAGCTTTTTCACGGTTATACTTATTCTGGTCATCCCCTAGCCTGCGCTGCTGCTTTGGCGACGCTGGATATTTATGAGGAAGAAAGGCTGTTTGAACGGGCTAATAAGTTAGCTGATTATTGGGAAAATGCGGTTCATTCTTTGAAGGGCGTGCGCCACGTCATTGATGTGCGGAATCTCGGACTTGTGGCGGGGATTGAGTTGGAATCTATTCCTGGGAAGCCGGGGAAACGAGCTTTTGATTGTTTCTTGCAGTGCTTTGAAAAAGGGTTGTTGATTCGGACTACTGGTGATATTATTGCTTTGTCGCCTCCGTTGATTATTGAGCAGGAACATATCGATCGCATTTTGGAAATTTTAACTACGGTTTTGCAGGGATTGGAGTGAGATTTAATAAACCGCGAAGGCGCTAAGGACACGAAGGAAGAGAGAGAGAAGAAGATCGGGAAAATCTCTCTCTCTTTCCCTGCTTCGCGCTCTTTGCGTCTTCGCGGTTCGTTCAAATCCTTAAACAGCGCTATAATCATTCATAACGAACGACGAACGACGAATAACTATGGTACTGTTAACTGCAAAAATCTCTGCTAGCGAGTTGGCAAATTTAGCTGTAGAGTTAATTCGGAAAAGTGGGTGCGAATACGGTGACGTGCGCTTTTGTAGTTACCGCAGGCAAGGTTTGTATGCGCGCGATCGATCTTTAAGCAATATCTCCGATAATGTAAGTTCCGGTTTTGGCGTGCGAGTGCTGCTAGACGGCGCTTGGGGCTTTGCCGCCAGTCACAACAAAACACCCGCAGAAGTTGCCAGAATCGTCGCTTTGGCCGTGGAAATCGCTAAAGGCAGCCGCTTGACTCAAAAGGAACCGGTGCGCTTAGTACCTGTCGAAAAATATGTCGATACTTACATTACTCCGATCGCAATTGATCCATTTTCTGTCCCCGTTGCTGACAAAGCCGAACTTTTATTAACCATCAACGAACGCCTGCTAGCGCACGAATCACAAGGCATCAAAAAAGCTTATTCTTTTTTGACATTCAACCGCGAAGACAAGGTTTTTGCATCCACAGAAGGCTCGCTAATCGAACAAACAATCTACCGCAGCTATCCGGGTTTTGGCTGCACGGCAATTGCGGGCGGCGATGCCCAAAGTCGCAGTTACGAACGCCCGCCCCTAAATATCGGTTACGAACATATTAATCCAGACGATTTGTTGAGTCAAGTCGAACGAGTAGCTGCCGAAGCAATTGAAAAAGTCGATGCGCCGAAAGTCCCGGCTGGTATTTGCAAGTCCCTGATTCTTAAGCCGACAAATTTGTTTCTGACAATCCACGAATCCGTCGGGCATCCAACAGAATTAGACCGGGTTTACGGCTACGAATCTAATTTTGCTGGCACGAGTTTTGCTACTACGGATAAGTTAAATAAGCTGCAATACGCTGCACCTTGGGTAAACTTCAAGTGCGATCGCACTCAACCCCACGGTCGCGGTACAATGGGTTATGACGATGAGGGAGTAAAATCGCAAGATTGGTACGTTGTCAAGGATGGAATTTTAGTTGATTATCTCACTGACAGAGAAACAGCTTATCGCCTCGGACGCGCCAGCAGCAACGGTTCTGCCTGCGCTGACAGTTGGTCTAGCGTGCCGATGGTGAGAATTCCTAATTTGGGACTGGAACCTGGCCCGGATGGCGGCAGTCATACTGCTACTTTGGATCAGATGATTGCTGATACGGAAGATGGGATTTTAATTGATGGTATTGGTAGTTTTTCCATCGACCAGCAGCGGCGCAATTTTCAATTCGGCGGTGATGCTTTTTGGAAGGTGGAAAAAGGTAAAGTTGTCGGTATGTTGAAGGATGTAACTTATCATTCAATGAGCACGGATTTCTGGAATCAAGTAGATGCAATCGGGCCTGCTTCCGAACGGGTTCAATGCGGCACTAATATGTGCGGCAAAGGTGAACCGATACAGGTTGCTCAAATGACTCATGCTTGTGTGCCGGTGCGAGCTAGAGATATTCAAATTGGGGGAAGGGCTAATTCGGAATGATTTAACCACAGAGGGCGCAGAGAACACAGAGAGAGAGCTCTGAGATAAATAATAAAGCCAACAAATTTTCCTAGCATTCTAGCTTATGACCGTAACAACATCGCCAGCAATTTTAAGTGAAGACCGAGCCTTATCTTTATTAGAAAAGGTAGTCAAACAATCGGAAGCAGAGGAAGTATTTGTCAGTCTTTCTACTGGCGAAGAATCTCTTTCCCGATTCTCGGAAAATCAAATCACCCAAAATATTAGTAAAACTGTATTTAGCCTCAACATTACTAGCTATTTTGGTAACAAAAGCGCTTCTGCATCTGTTACCGAATTTGATGAAGATGCGATCGCCCAAACCGTCAAGCGATCGCAAGAACTCGCTCGAATTGCCCCCGCAGACCCCGAATGGATGCCGCTGTTGCCCCCTCAAACCTACGATTTGCCCCCGGCGGCGTTTGATGAAGCAACGGCTGCTGTATCGCCTCTAGAGCGGGCAAAAATGGTACAGCAGGCCTGCGCGATCGCATCTGGCGAAGGTGCGGAAGCTTCCGGTACTTTGAGCGCTGAGGCTTCGCTATACGCGATCGCCTCGTCAACCGGACTCCGCGCCTGCAACCAATCTACAGAGGCGAATTTCGGCTTTACAGCCCGCATTGGAGACGGTTCTAGCTGGACGGAAAGCACGGCTTGGGGCATCCACGAACTACAAGTCGCCGAATTAGCCGCACAAGTTGTCTCGCGCGCGAAAGCCTCCCGCAACCCCCGCCCCATCACTCCCGGTGTTTATCCTGTAATCTTTGAGGGCGCTGCGTTTGCAGATTTGCTACCGTGGGTAATTTGGGCTATGGATGCGCGGGCGGCGGATGAGGGGCGATCGTTTATGTCGATCGCCGATGAGTCGGGAAAACCCGCTGGAAACCGCGCGGGAGAACAACTTTTCAGCCCGTTAGTGCAGGTACTGCGCGATCCAAGTCATCCTTTGTTGCGATCGGGTAATTTTTTCGGCAACGGATTCAACAATAACTATTTGGAAATCATCAAAAATGGTATCCCTCAAAGTTTGTCTTATTCTCGTTACTGGGCCGCCCAAAAAGGCAAAGAAGCAAAAGGTGCTTATTACCCGATCGTGATGACAGGTTCCGACCAAAGTTTAGCAGATTTAATCGCTCAAACCGAACGAGGAATTTTTGTCAGTCGAGCTTGGTATGTTCGCTATGTGAATCCCAAAACATCGGAAGTAACGGGCATGACTCGCGATGGTACTTTCTGGATTGAAAATGGTAAGATTGTTTACCCGATTAAAAATATGCGTTTCAATCAAGTTTTACCTGATATGTTGCGGGATGTGGATGCAGTTAGCGAGGTGAAACGTTACGGTGGTAGTGTCGTACCGGGAGTGCGCGTGAAAGCTTTTAATTTCACCAGTATTACTGACAGTTTGTAACTCGCACAATATATATTGCAATCCTAAATCATTTGTGAATTTCTTACTCCCTCCCCTTAACAAGGGGAGGGTTGGGGGGGGTAAAAAAAATTATGACCCCTGCAAGGACAGCTATAGTATTTTTATAAATTTAATTTACTGTAGTTTAGACTAAAAAATGAGCACAGCTAGAAGTAGCCACCTTTGAATCTCAGGCAAGCTGTTGCTCAAAAAC
>NZ_JAUBRH010000029.1:0-78489 GCF_036701775.1 Microcoleus sp. N9_A2
GAACTCTAAACCTGGTGGGTTTACCCTATCGCTGCTAGCCATCCCCCCTTTCAGGTTTCGGCTAAACGAATCGCACCCAATTCTATTATTCTAACTGCTATTAAACAGCTAAGCCACCGCCGACGCGGTGGCTTAATTCCATTTACTGATACCAGTTGCCAAAAAGAATGCAAGTGTAGGCGAGTGATCCAAACCTTGAGCTTGATCAGTCAATCGATTTGAGATTTGAGATTTTAGATTAAAGAATTGAAGAAAGCGACCCCACTGATAACTCCGAGGGCTGGCGATCAGGATTCGAGCTTTTTTTCTCGCTCCACGAATGAATCACGCCGCTGGTGACCACATTGCTTTTGGTCATTCCCAATTCTCTAATCAAAAATCAAAAATCGAAAATAGTATAACCTCGCTCTACCAAAGTCCTCTCACAGGAGCCGGACGGGGAGCAGGAGCCGGAATTGGACGGGGAGCCGGAATCGGAGCCGGAGCCGGAGCTGGACGAGGAGCCGGACGTGGTGGCGGTTCTGGGGCCGGACGCGGTGCCGGTGCTGGGGTTGCGGGACGAACAACCGTTGTGGCTACCACCTTATAATCGGGGATCACCGCGATATTTTGGATCTGAGATCCGGCGACGGTGGCTCTGACTTTCATTCCCGGTACTAGACCAATAATTCTCAGGACGCATCTTTGAATCCTGAGAGTCCTGTACGGCGCGCTTTCTTCGCGAATAGTTACTACGTCGCCGACAATACTTTTGACAAAACCGGTAATGGTTCGAGTGCTTGCTGTTGTGGTGGTCTGCGTTTGGGCTATTTGAGTTGCAGGGTTAGCCATCGCAGGATGTACTGAAACCGCCGAAATTAGCACCGACAGGGTTGCACCTGTCAATAATTTGATCTTCTGAAGACGCATTGAAACCTCACATTAACTGCTATTCAGGGTCGGGTTTGCTTCCGCTGCGCGAAAGTCCCAACCTCTATACCTAATCCAGTTTAATCCCCAGAGTAGGAAATTTATGACAATCTCAAAAAAAGATTATCGAACAAGTATTGAAAGACTTAATTTTACATCATAAGTTCCCGATTTACAACAAGTTCAGCGGTTCGCATCTATAGAGTGTTGGCGTGATATATTTGAGTTTGTTCGATCGACCTTAGCAGTTTTTTTCCGCCAACCTAACTGTTGCTGGGGGCAACTCTACCCAAAGACAGATTGTGCTTGCCGGATACAGCAGCGCCATATTTTGAATACTCGATCGCCAGTCGGCTATGGCTAAAAAATCAAATTAGTCGGAGGTATAATTTAATCATTTTCTGGCAATATTTACGCACAAACCGGGTTTTCTCACGACATTCTATTGCGTAACTCCACTGATCCCCTTCTAAAAACCTTGTGGTTTTAGTATTATTGCCTAAGCTTTGTGTAGAGTTACAAATTATCAGTGGTGGAATTTAAACTAAAAACTGTGCAGCGCAGTGGCCGTCAAAAAGCCATCTCAAAATTTTTCTGATCGGGTGCGATTTGCGGATAATTAGATAGGAACTTTGTAGGAACTGCTGGTGAGGAGTTTAGCGAACAAAACAATGGTGAAGAGCAAATTTTTGTTTAACAAGTTAATTGTACTGAGCTTGAGTGCAGCCGCGCTGTCGGTCGGCATACAGCAGCAGGCGACTGCCGAAGTGGTGGCTAATTCAAGTAATAGTGCGATCGCAGCGCAGCGGCCCACATCCGAGACACAATTGCCGAATCTCGGAACCCCAGAACTGCCGCCCCTGGGAGAACCATTTCGTTATATTCCCCAGGAACCCAAGCCTGCGGTAAATCCTATTGAGGAAGTGCGTTTAGTCCTGAAATTGCGAGAACGCCGCGTCTATGTTTACCGACAAAATAAGGTGCAAACCAGTTTCCCGGTTGCTGTGGGAAAAGGCGGCTGGGAAACTCCTACAGGCAATTTTAAAGTTATGCAAATGATCAAAGATCCAGTTTGGCAAAATCCTTGGACAGGAGAACTTATTCCTGCTGGGCCAGACAATCCATTAGGGAGTAGGTGGATGGGGTTTTGGACGGATGGCAAGAATGTGATTGGTTTTCATGGTACTCCGAATCCAGAGTCGATCGGGGGGGCGGCTTCTCACGGTTGTGTGAGGATGTTTGATAAAGATGCACAGGCTTTATTTGAGAAAGTCGCAGTTGGCACACCGGTGATAGTTGAGCATTAGTTGTGATCGAGTAGAAAAATATCAATTCCCGGCGATTGAAATCGCGGCTACAAAAACAAAGTCCGCCGACGCGGACTCAAGAATCTCTTAGTCTGCGAAGGCAGACTTCGTTTGACAAGGAGCGGTTTCAACAGCCGAGTGATTAAGGGGCTGTGGTTTCTACCGCTGATCTATAAAATGGATAACAAACCCTGATTTGATATTAAATAGATTGCTGATATTTTTCCAGCAACTCCGGGATGTAATCGTAGCCATCAACACCGATCGCCGGAATGATATTCGCTCGACTTTTAGCCAAAGATTGTTTAAAAGATTCCGCCCCCATTTGACCCCGCAAAATTGTCAACAAACCAGCCGATTGACGCCACTCCATCGCTCCAATTTGCTCCAAAGTATACATCCCCAAGCTACCCGCAAATATCGCTTTTTCTAGTGAGTTGATTCTGTAATAAGCTTGAGCCAAATAAGCCAAATTCAGGCCTTGCAAATACAAGTCGCCAGAAAATTGGGCAGCTTGCCAACCTTTGAGCAAATATTCGATCGCACCTTCAGCATTTTCCAGGGCAATTTTAGCAATACCGAGACTGCTGGAACAAAAAGCTTGACTTTGCCTGTCCCCCAATTTTTCAGACAGCAACAAACCTTGTTCCAAATAACCGATCGCACTCTCGTAAACCTCCGGTTCCACCTCCTCCAACTGCCGCGCTTGAAAGACTTCACTGTAACCCAAATTAGCCAGAGCATTTGCCTCGCCTTGTCGCTCTCCCGCTTGTCGTGCCATAATTAAAGCCCGCTGACTGTAATTAATCGCTTCTTGATAATTTTTTTGAGCAACATAGTTGCGGCTGATGTGATTGAGATTAGCAACTTCGCAAGCTTTATCTCCTTCCAGACGGGCAATTTCCAGCGATTCCTTGTGCAGCAAGATCGATCGCTCGTAGGCCCCAGCCGCCTGCATCGAATAACCCAAAAGCGTCAGAATCCGAGCTTTCGCTTGAGTGCCTTCAACTCGCCGCAGCGGTTCATCTAAATAATCCAAAGTATGCCGCAGAGCTTTACCATCAAATGAAGCAAAAATTCCCCCGTAAAGCGGAAAATATTCTCGCTGAGAAAACGCGCGCAAAATTTGCAAAGTTACTTGAAAACAAGCATTTGCCAACTGCTCGCCGCTCTTGGTAGAATTATTAAACCCACTAGCTAGTTGACTCCAAATTACCGCAAAAGTAATGTAAGTAGAAATTGAAGCCTTTGTTGACACTTTGGAATCATAAACTTGCTTATCAAACCATGTCGCCAACGCCCGTTGCAAGCACTGCAAAATAATCGCCACTTCCACCAATGTACCAATTTCTACAGCAGATTGCTTTGCTGCAAATTCAACTATAGATTCACCGATTGAAATAGCGTGCAAAAGAGCGTGAGGCAACGGACTGTTAACCTTTTTTGCCCAAAAAGCCCAAGGCCCATTTTGTTCGGGACTGCCAGCGAATCCTAGCTGCTGCGGCTGATAAATCCAACCGACGAGTTCCGGTTCCAACCGCTGCCAAGATTCTAAACCTTTGGCAATACCGGCGGTAATTTGCTGCAAATCTCGCTCGGTTTCGGGATTAGTTGTTTGCAGCATTTGTTGGTGCAGAGATTTTGCCAATTGCTGCAATTGAGCGAGAGTCAGCGGATGTTCTTTATTGGGATCGATTACTTGCAATATTGCCAGGAGGCGGCCGTTGGATTCGGCGGTAAGGATTTGTTGGATGGAAGATGCAATTTCGCGATCGACGCGGTTATCTTTCTGCCAGCGTTCCCATTCTCCTTGGATGGTTTTGAGCGCTCGCAGGCTGCGATTTGCCTTTGCTTGTTTGATTTCGTCTTTTTCATTCCTGAGTTGATTTTCGGCGGCATCAAGGCGTTCGCCGAAACAGCGTTCAAAGATTTCGCCAGTACCGGTACTAATGTCTTGCACCAGCATTTGATAAACTTGTTCTTTGGAGCGAATTTGACCTTTGAGGGTGATTTCGACAATTTTGTCGATTAGGGCTAGGTAGCGATCGCGCAATGAGGTAGATTCAGGCATAATTTATTTTTTGTTAATAAGTTTTTATTGACACCGCTTGCAGCTTGCACCATTTCATGCTGCTACTTAATTTTACAGCTCATCTGGATTAATGCCCATTGCTCGCAGTCGATCGGCCAATTGATTGGCTCGTCGACTTTCCGATTCAGCCCGTTGACTTTCTAATTCAGCCCGTTGACTTTCCGATTCGGCTCGTTGTCTTTCAAATTCAGCTCGCTGTCTTTCCGATTCAGCCCGTTGACTTTCCGATTCAGCTTGCTGTCTTTCTATTTCAGCTTGCTGCCTTTCAAATTCTGCTCGTTGACTTTCCAATTGAGCTCGCTGTCTTTCAAATTCTTCAGGAGTCGGAATCAAATTGCCATTAATATCATACCAGCGCAGCCACAACCTTTGATTTTGGAGAAAAGCACCTTCCCACAAACCCAAACTTAACTGTATTTCCGGTATCCAGAATCGAGAACCTGTTAACAATTGTTCGCGGTAACGGTTGCCAATTAAGCGAAATACTCTCAGTTTATTGTTGTATTTGCTAAAAACAAAGTAATAAGGAATTTTCAAAATTTTCTCGTAAACTTGCCATTTAGTCGGCGGTTTGTTTGGTTCGGATTCTGTTAGCCCCAAATCTTCATCTTCCGTACTTGGTGATAGAAATTCGATCGCAATTAAAGGACTTACCACCTCATCCCAAATTACGTAACTTTGGCGCAAGTCTCTGTCTTGGTAAAATCTTGAAACGCCGACAACTAAATACCAATCGGGTCTTTTGTACCAATTGAGGTGGTTGGAGTCGTAGTATAGATTCAGATCGCTGGCAGAGAATACCCGATCGGCTGGATAATTAGAGGGGAGGCAGCTATCGCACAAAAGTTGTGCTTGCCACCGATGATATTCGTCAGGCAAACCGGCTTCCTCCGGGTCTTCACTGGGTAGATCGTACATCGTCGGCAGCACTTTTGCTTGGGAAGATTGCGAGTCTGGTATGTACATTGTTATACAATTATCCCTGCGAGATGTTCAGGAGATTCAGGCATTGCGGTAATTGTTACATTATAACGCGATGTGATTTGTTGTGGCAGAACGTCGCTATCCTTTGCACCGGAAATTTTTGCTAGATATTTTTTACTAAATAACGATCGCCCACTGCTTTTTTTAATAAAAATTATTACCTCGCTCCGAGGGTTGGCTTGAGTTTTTTGGGGAGACTTATCAGGTGTTTTAGTATGTAATGTAGGTAACAGTTTTAAGTGCGAACACTCAGATTTTTGAGTCTGATGGTGCGCCGAATTCGATCGACCAAAAAAAAATGACGACGGGCAGTAAAAAGATGTTGACATACACGAGCTATTTGTGGTAAGTTAAGTGGAATCATGTATTATACATCTGCTACCCAATATCTGCGACACAATTAGTGGTGGCTATGCCAAATTTTTGGTGATCACAGAAGGCGTTTTGGGTCAACGGTTAGACGGCTATACCCGGACTCAATTAAGACTCTGTTAGTATCTTTACTGTTTACATCTACTGATTTTGAGGTAACAAACAATGAAAGACTTAATAATGGGTTATGCAACAAACTGTAAATTCGATGATTTCTACAGGTTCGTTGTATCCACTCGTCAGCATTGTGATCCCGATAAAGTTGATATTGTTGTGTTTATTAATGCCTTAGGGGATGAGTTCGCAAAGGTAGCTCTAGAAAAAAATATCACCCTTATACCAGTTGAAAATGTGTGGAAATGGGTTACTAGCTCAAAAATCCTAAATCTAATCTATCACGCAAAGATGGTGGGACTGCAAGCTTTAATTCGACTAAGTTCAGGCTCTAACCGTACCTACTTAGAGGAGGATTATAGGAGTACGGTTGCCAATTGGATTCATCCACTAGCAGGTCGGTGGATTACTTACCATACATTCCTTAAGGTTAACTCCAGTTATCGAATGGTTATGACTTCAGATGTGCGTGATGTTGTTTTCCAAGCTTCTCCCTTTCATGACTTAGACTCTAGTAAGCTTCACGTTTTTGAAGAAGCAGGTATTTATTTTGGGCCGCCCACTAAAGAAAATGTAGATAGTGAATGGTTGAGTGCTGTTTATGGAAAAAAAACTCTTGAAGAACTGTTGGGAAAACCTATACTCTGTGCAGGGACAGTATTAGGAGGAAACCATCTCATGATGCAATTAATTGAATTAATGGTGTTGGAGGCTCAACGCCATCGTCGTAAGCCTCTAGATCAAGCAATGTTCAATAAGGTGATTAACTATGAATTTCCCAGTAACCAAACGGTGAAACATAATTTGAAGAGTGGTGCCGTCCTCACACTGTGTGGAGATCATGAGGGAGATTGGGAGATTCAGGATGACAAAGTGATGGTTGACGATCGGCTTGTTCCTGTTATACATATGTACGATCGCGATTCTCGGACTAAGGAATTATTTCTCAGCAAGATTCCCAGTCCACAGAACTAAGCTGTAACCGGAGTTGCTTAGGAATTATTTAACTGGCTTACCTTAATCGGACTCTGCGATTTTCTCAAGTCTGGGTTTAAACCCCGTGAACGGTTACATCCGTGGTGTTCTAGTCGATGAAATTCTTTCATTCAGTTGACAGTTGACAGTTGACAGATGAGTGCGACCTCTACCTAGAAGCAAGAGGATTGGAGTAATGAATAGTTTTCTTTTAATTTCTCCCGATCAGGGAGAGGCTTTAAACCAATTCTTTGTGGTAATCGCTTCGGAAGTTGAGTTTAACTTCCCCGTGGGGGGAAGTTGAGCTTAAAAAGGGAAACTTTAAGAACATTCTGCTTCCGTTTTTCTTTAACGCCTTGGTTTTACACTAGAAATCCTGCCTTCTCTCAGACTTGGCGACGGCACACCATTCTAGAAATAACACCAAGCGCCATCCAATCCCGGCCGCACGTAAGTAAAAGCCTGACATTGTTGATCAAACGCACGGATTTGTTTGCAAAGATCCGGGTCTGGTTTGCTAATGTACATATTGCTATAATTAGCGCCGATTCTGTCAGTATTTAAATCTAAATTCCACCTTGTCAACAGCCAGTAGCTGCAGCAGTGCAGTTTTAGCTTCTGCACCAATCATCCCCAAAGCAGAGTCTTTCAGCAAGAGAATTAGCTGCGGCAGTGCAGTTTAAGCTTTTGCACGGATTTTATTCAAAGCAGAGGCTGTACTATTACGCACATTTGGATTGGAGTCTTTCAGCAAGACAATTAGCTGCGGCAGTGCAGTTTTAGCTTCTGCACCGAAACTTCCCAAAGCAGAGGCTGCACTACTACGCACAGTTACATCTGAGTCTTGAAGTAGGGAAATTAGCTGTGGCAGTGCAGTTTTAACTTCTGCACGCATCCTTGCCAAAGCATAGTCTGCACGGCTACGCACATTTGCATCGGAGTCTTTCAGCAAGAGAATTAGCTGCGGCACAACAGTTTTAGCTTCTGCACCCATACTTCCCAAAGCATTGGCTGCACGGCTACGCACGGTTGCATCGGAGTCTTTCAGCAAGAGAATTAGGTGCGGGACAGCAGTTTTAGCTTCTGCACCAATCCTTCCCAAAGCATAGCCTGCACGGCTACGCACATTTGCATCGGAGTCTTTCAGCAAGAGAATTAGGTGTGGCAGTGAAGTTTTAGCTTCTGCACTAACCGACACATCTGAGTCTTTCAAGGTTTTGACAAAGGCAGGAATAGCAGGAGGACGAATTTGTCTTAGAACCTCAGCAGCACTCTGGCAGACTGACAAATTCTGATCCTGCAAAGCTTCCATCCAATCAGGGATGGCTGGTTGACCTATTTTTTGTAAGAGCTTAATAGCTGGATCAAGTGCCGTTTCATCGTTAATGTTTGACTTCTCGGTAAGGGAGGCAATCTGTTTGGGATTAGCTGTGGGTTCGTCCCCAATTCCAGCCGCAGCATTGCGAGTCAACAGCAAAGGCGATGTGAAAGATAGAAACGAGAGAGCAATTACGGCAGCTAATCTTTGTCGGCAGTGCTTCGTCATGGGCTAGAATCCTTGTGTTTGATGAGCCGTCTCAGCCATTTGAATAATTGTGTATACATTCTCATCAAACTGTTTCAGGACTCTGGGCGATCTAAATTTGTGCTTGTCCGTGGTGAAATCGATCGCCCTAAATACTGCTTAAAAAGCGCCACTTTAAGAAGATTCCGCAGTCTAAGGCATAATTAGATATCTTATATTCTATGATTTCTTTATGATTTCCGAACCCCTTACCCTCTCAACAAGCAATCCTGTTTTAGCAGCCAAAGGATTAACTCGCCGGTTTGGTGGTTTAATTGCCGTGAATGACGTATCTTTTACAGTTGAAAAACACGAAATCTTTGGATTGATCGGCCCTAACGGCGCGGGCAAGACAACTCTATTTAATGTAATGACTGGACTGATACCTGCCTCTAGTGGCAATCTGATTTATCAAAACGAAAATATTTCTAAATTGCGGCCTTATCAAATTGCGAATAAAGGTATGGCCAGAACATTTCAAAATATTCGGTTGTTTGGCGAACTTTCTGTTTTGGAGAATGTGGCGATCGCCCGACACATCCACAGTCGCTCTGGAAATCCGGTATTATCGCTACTATCGGGGATTTTCGGCTTACCAGCGTCTAACGCAATGGAACGCAAAACCCAGCGGAAAGCGCGGGAATTGTTGGATTTAGTCGGATTGGGCGATCGCGCGGGCGAACAAGCCAAAAACCTGCCCTACGGCGACCAGAGGCGCTTAGAAATCGCCCGCGCCCTAGCCCTAGAACCGACAATATTGCTGTTAGATGAACCAGCGGCGGGGATGAATCCCAGCGAAAAGCACAAGTTAAGTGAATTTATCCGCGAAGTGCGCGCACAATTCAATTTAACTGTAATATTGATCGAGCATCACGTACCGCTAGTTATGGGATTGTGCGATCGAATTGCGGTGCTGCATTTCGGTCAGCTTATTGCCTTGGGAGAACCTGCTGTTGTTAGGAATGACCCGGCAGTGATTGAGGCTTATTTGGGAGATGAAAATTAAATAAATTAAAATTAGATAAAATTCCTTCACATTGGGTACCAATTTCACCCATTCTGTAGGGGCGGGTTCACCGACAATAATTGCCTAAAATCCACGATATCATAAACCCGCCCCCGCCCAACCGCAAATCAGAATATACCTCAAATTAAAAGTTACAATAAATGCAACACAGCCCAATCCAAGCCAAAGAAAACATCCTCTTAGAACTAAAAAACCTTTGTGTAAATTATGGTGGCATTCGAGCCATACAAAATATTAATCTGACAATTAATGCGGGCGAAGTTGTCAGTCTCATCGGCGCTAACGGTGCGGGGAAAAGTACGACGCTGAGAGCAATTTCTAAAATAGTTAATTTGCAACAAGGACAAATTATTTATAGCGGGCGCGATATTACGCGCCGCCAAGCTCACGAAGTGGTAAAATTGGGCATCGCCCACAGTCCCGAAGGGCGCAGGGTTTTGGCGCAGCAGACGGTGTTGACAAACTTGGAATTGGGGGCTTACGTGCGATCGGACTTTGCGGCCGTCAAAGTTGATTTAGCCCGCCAATTCGAGCTATTTCCGCGCCTAGCAGAAAGGCGCACTCAACTAGCTGGAACCCTTAGCGGTGGGGAACAGCAAATGCTGGCGATCGCCCGCGCGCTCATGAGCCGCCCGAAACTGCTATTATTAGACGAACCGAGTTTAGGCTTAGCACCTGCGATCGTCAAAGAAATTTTCACAATTATTCAAAACCTGCGCTCTACGGGCGTTACAATTCTGTTGGTAGAACAAAACGCCAACTTAGCACTCCAAATTGCCGATCGGGGTTACGTACTAGAAGCTGGTAATATTACTCTCACAGGTATAGGAGCAGATTTGCTAAACGACGAGCGAGTCAGGAGCGCATATTTAGGTTGACTTGGTTAATTTTTGGAATTTTGACCGCTTTCTTTGAAGCCGTCAAAGATGTTTTTGGCAAACAAAATCTCAAAAAAAGTGACGAATATGTTGTCGCTTGGTCTCTCTCATTTTTTTCAGTCATTTTTTTGATTCCCTGGGTATTCTCTACAGAAATTCCAGCATTAAACTCTCAATTTTGGCTCGCCCTACTAATCGGAGGTAGCATCAACGCTGTCACAGCCCTCCTCTACATCAAAGCCCTCAAAGTATCAGATTTATCCCTGACAGTACCGCTGCTAGCTTTGACACCATTATTCATGTTGGTAACTTCACCGTTAATTGTCGGTGAATATCCCCAATTTTTTGATTATATTGGCATTTTACTAATCGTAGCAGGCTCTTATTTATTAAATATCAAAGATAAATCTAAAGGATATTTAGCCCCATTTAAAGCACTGCTGGATGAACCAGGATCAAAATTGATGTTAATCGTCGCATTTCTATGGAGTATTGCCGGAAATTTTGACAAAATAGGAGTTACAAATTCCCACCCTATTTTTTGGGTATTCTCTTTGTTTGGTACCATGAGTGTTTTGCTACTGCCAGTTTTATTGCACAAAACCCCAAATCCAGGGCGACAAATTTTCAAACAATTACCAATGCTAGCGGCTATGGGGTTTTTCAATGCTATTGGAATAATTTTTCAAATGCAAGCTTTGACATTAACTTTGGTAGTGCAAGTGATCGCAATTAAGCGTACTAGCGTGTTAATGGGTGTATTGTTCGGTCATTTCATTTTTAAGGAAAAAGATATTCAACAAAGATTATTAGGGGCCGGAATTATGATTTTGGGAGTTTTATTTATCAGTTTATAGGTTGAGATTTCCGGGACTTTGACGCCCATTCTCCCCCCAAATGTAGGGGCGATGCCCCCGTGCTCGCCCTCTCTCGGTTTGCCGGGGATGTCCGGGTTGGAAACAAGCCCTAGCCTCTATTGATGTATAAGTCATGTTATACTCAAGGCGATCGCACCTTCTCTCACTATTTATTAACATAAAAAAAAATAATGCACAAAATAGCTGCCACACCCGGAGGTTGGAACCCTCAAGCAGAAGGAGTAATTTTTATTCAGCAAACCCCAGCGCCAATAGTATTTATTAGTGCTGCTGACACCGACATTCAAACTCTCGCAGCCGCCGCATCCAAAATGCCGGCAAAATTTCCCAAAGTGCGGGCAGTAAACCTGCTTCAGTTGCAGCAACAATTAACAATTGATACTTATGCTGAGGAAGTTTTAGAACGCGCAGAGGTCATAATCTTAAGACTTTTAGGAGGGCGTTCTTATTGGTCTTACGGGTTAGAAATTCTGCGGGAAACTGTGCAGAAAACTAACGCCTCACTGATTGTAATGCCGGGAGAAGACAGTCCCGATCCCGATTTAATCAGCCATTCCAATGTATCGCTGTCAGCAGTCAATAAACTGTGGCGCTATTTCACAGAAGGTGGAGTCCAAAATTTTGTTAATGCACTAAAATTTGCCGCCGATACTTGCCTGAAAACTGCTTACAATCCACCGCTACCTCAAACAGTTTCCCGCGTCGGAATTTATGATTGGATCGGGCGCGGGGAGGCGTGTTTTGAAACTTTTCAATCAGATTCATATCCCCCTAAATCCCCCTTAAGAAGGGGGACTTTGACAACTTCTTGCTCCCCCCTTATTAAGGGGGGCTGGGGGGGATCTCCGGGTTTACCCACTATAGCTAAAGTGGGAATTTTATTTTATCGCGCTCATTATTTATCAGGAAACTTAGCACCGATTGATGCACTTTGTCAAGCTCTAGCAGAGCGAAACTTAGTACCGGTTCCCGTCTTTGTGTCTTCTCTGCGGGAACCAGATTTGCAAATAGAATTGCTGGAATATTTTCAACCAAAAGAATCTGAACCCGTTCAATTATTGCTCAACACCACAAGTTTTGCAGTCTCCGGTTTCAGCAGTCAAGAGCCGGAACAAAACAGCTTAAACTCCTTAGATGTTCCTATCTTGCAAGCAATCTTCAGCGGCGGCGGTTTGGAACAGTGGGAAACTGAATTACAAGGACTTTCGCCCCGCGATGTGGCGATGAATGTAGCATTACCCGAAGTAGACGGAAAAATCATTACTAGGGCTGTTTCTTTTAAAGCCGTACAGACTTGGAACGATGAATTAGAAACAGATGTGGTAGGATATGTCGCAGCGGGCGATCGCATTTCATTCGTAGCAGATTTAACGGCGAACTGGGTGAAAATGAAACAAACCCCAGCCGCCAACAGACGCATCGCCATAATTCTCGCCAACTATCCCACTCGCAACGCCCGCTTAGCCAACGGTGTCGGCTTGGATACGCCCGCTAGCTGTGTGGAAATCCTCAAAGCTATGCAGCAAGCCGGTTATCAAGTTGAAAATATCCCGGCTAACGGTAATGAGTTAATTGAACTGCTGACTTCGGGCGTGACAAATGACCCGGAAGGACGCGAATTGCGGCCTGTTAATCAATCTTTGGATTTAGCAGAATATCAGAAATATTTTGCTACTTTGCCGCAGGAAGTACAAGATGGTATTTCTAAAAGATGGGGAATTCCCAGAATCCACGCACAGGATTTAATCGCTAACAATACCTCTTTTCCGATTCCAGGAATTCAATTCGGCAATGTATTTGTGGGAATTCAACCATCGCGGGGATACGAACTAGACCCAGCCTTAAACTATCACGCCCCAGATTTAGAACCAACTCACAATTATCTAGCTTACTATTACTGGCTGCGAGAAAAATTAGGAATTGATGCGATAATTCATGCGGGAAAACATGGGAATTTAGAATGGCTTCCCGGTAAAAGTATCGCCTTGTCTAACAAATGTTATCCCGAAGTAGCATTAGGCGCGATGCCGAATTTTTATCCCTTCATTGTCAACGATCCGGGGGAAGGTTCCCAGGCAAAAAGACGATCGCAAGCCGTGATTATCGACCACCTGACCCCGCCGATGACTCGCGCCGAACTTTATGGGCCGTTGCAGCAATTGGAAGCCTTAATCGACGAATATTGCGAAGCCCAAAGCTTAGATCCGTCCAGATTACCGATGATTCGCGATCGCATTGTAGCCCTCACCAACCAGGAAAATCTAGATAAAGACTTAGGTATCCAACTCAATAAATCGGAATTTACCGAATTCATCACTCGCACCGACGGCTATCTTTGCGAACTCAAAGAGTCCCAAATTCGCGACGGATTGCACATTTTCGGTCAATGTCCTGAAGGTAGACAGTTGCGAGATTTGATAATTGCGATCGCCCGCCATCCTAGCACAAATCGCGCAGGCTTAACCCGCTCCCTCGCCAAAGACTTAAACCTAGATTTCGATCCCTTAACTATAGCAGGCGACTTAACAGCCGAATTAGAAGAAAAAGCCGCTGAATTAGTAGACAATTTAATCGAAAATATCCGCGTTCATCCGCGTCCATCTGCGGTTACAAATTTCCAAATAGGAGAAGCAACTCAACAAGAATTAGATTGGATTGCCAACTATCTTTTACCCTCACTGCTGCAAACAAACCAAGAAATTACTAACCTGTTGCGCGGACTAGATGGGCGACACATCCCCAGCGGCGCATCCGGCGCGCCCACCCGCGGCAGAGCCGATGTATTGCCCACCGGCCGCAATTTTTACTCAGTAGATATCCGCGCCATTCCCACAGAAACCGCTTGGAGAGTTGGCAGAGTTGCGGCCGAAACTTTAATCGAAAGATACACTCAAGAAAATGGCGAATATCCCAAAACTTTGGGTTTGTCAGTGTGGGGAACATCGACAATGCGGACAGGGGGAGACGACATCGCCGAAGCCTTAGCATTAATCGGAGTTCAACCGATATGGGATGGGCCTTCGCGCCGGGTTGTAGATTTTGAAATCTTGCCTGTTGCTGTTTTGGGGCGGCCGCGCGTTGATGTGACTTTGCGGATTTCTGGCTTTTTTCGCGATGCTTTTTTTAATTTAATTGATTTGTTTGACAGTGCGGTGAAAGCTGTAGCAAACTTAGACGAACCAGCGGAAGATAATCCTTTAGCAGCACAAGTTAAACAAGAGATTTTGGATTGGGAATCGGCGGGTTTGAGTCGAGAAGAGGCCGAAGTGCGATCGCAATTTCGAGTCTTTGGTTCAAAGCCGGGGGCTTACGGTGCGGGACTTCAGGGCATAATTGAAGCTCAAAACTGGAGAGACGATTCTGATTTAGCAAAAGCTTACATTAATTGGAGCAGTTACGCCTATACTTCCTCTAGTTCCTCAAATTTGCCGGGAGATGTAGCAGGAATTAAACAGAGTGAATGGGGATGTTCCGCGCCCGAAGCATTTACACAACGCCTCGGCCAAATGCAAATAGTTCTGCAAAACCAAGACAATCGCGAACATGATATCCTCGACTCCGACGATTATTATCAATTCCAAGGTGGAATGACGGCGGCAATTCGCAATTTGCAAGGCAAAAATCCTGAAACTTATTTCGGCGATAACTCGATTCCCGAAAATCCGAAAGTGCGACAACTGAAAGAAGAAATTGCGCGGGTTTATCGCAGCAGGGCGGTAAATCCGAAATGGATTGAAGGGGCGATGCGTCACGGTTATAAAGGTGCTTTTGAAATTGCCGCAACGGTGGATTTTTTGTTTGCTTACGATGCTACGGCAAATTGTGTTGAAGATTTTATGTATGAGGGAATCGCACAGGCTTACATTTTTGATGAAAAAGTGCAGGGATTTATCCAGGAAAATAATCCTTGGGCGCTGCGTGATATGGCGGAAAGATTGTTAGAAGCTCGTCAACGGGGGTTGTGGCAGAGTGCGAGTCAGGATACGCTTGATAAATTGCGATCGATCGCCCTGCAAGCCGAAGCAGTCATCGAATCCCACACAGAAATACGCAATTAAGGCCGCGATCGCCGCCAGACACATCTGGCCGTTTGCGGTAATATCTACTAATGTTTCGCCAACGGTGAAAGCTGTATGATTCGCCGCTATATTGCTAGCCTGACCATTAACATCTTAAAACTTACCTGCGGCGCCGCAACCGCGATCGCCCTAACAGCCGGATGTTCGCAACCCAACCAGCCCAACAGCCCTGGGGCATCTAACACCATCGAACCCGCAGCCCTAGCGGAGCCACCAACCTCTGTGTTAGCTAAAAACGCCAACCAAGCCCAAAAATCCGTCAGCGTTGCCTCCTGCACCCGAAACGACCCATTTGCGGAGTCAGTTAACTTTGCCACCGAAGCTTCTAATTTGGCTCAATCAGCCAATTCAAAACAAGACTGGGACGAAGTAGCAGCCCTGTGGGTGCAGGCCGTCGCCTGGATGCAAGCGGTTCCCCCCGGCAGTCCCAGACGGGCGTTTGCTGAGAAAAAAGTAATCGAGTACATGAGAAACCTGGTTTATTCCCAACAGCAAGCGAGCGCAACCCGATCGCAAGCCAGTACAGTCAGTTTCAGCAGCGATTTACTCAACGAACAACTAGAACTTTACCTATCCTACGTTGCGACTGTCGGGCCGCCAGATGTTTTGATAGTCGGCAGTTCCCGGGCATTGCAGGGCGTAGATCCCAAACAGCTAAAACAATCTTTGGCCGCCAGCGGCCGTCCGGGCTTAAAAGTATTTAACTTTTCAGTCAACGGCGCAACTGCACAAGTAGTTGACTTTCAACTACGGCGGCTTTTGAAGCCCGGTCATTTGCCTCAAATGATTGTCTGGGCAGACGGTGTGCGGGGATTTAACAGCGGCCGGGACGATCGCACTTTTAATTCGATCGTCGATTCCGAAGGCAGTCAACTTTTAGCAGCAGGCATTCGCCCCCAACTGGAGTCCGACGAGCCCAACGTGATTCCGCTGTGTTACAGATTCCCGCAGCCCTGCGCTAAAAACACTTTCGGTAAAGCATTTACCTCTGTCGATCGACTTTTCAGGGGCGGGCAAGATGCCCACCCCACAGTCAAATTTATGTCTAGTGGAACAGGCATCTTGCCTGTTGCTTTTAGGGGCGGGCAAGATGCCCACCCCACAGTCAAATTTATGTCTAGTGGAACAGGCATCTTGCCTGTTGCTAATAATGCAGCGCCACCAACAACAGTAGCCCTCAGACAAGTCAACCAATTGGCAGATTCGATCGACTCCAACGGATTCATGGCTATGTCGGGCAAGTACAATCCCAACACTTATTATCGAGAACGCGCTTACGTTTCAGGCCAGTACGATCGCGACTACGAAAACTTCAACCTCGGAGGCAAACAAGCAACAGCCTTTAATTCAGTTGTAGCATTTACCAAAGCTCGCAAAATTCCCCTAATTTTCGTTAATTTGCCTCTCACCAACGACTACTTAGACGGAACTCGCCTGTGGGCAGAACAGCAGTTCCGGCAGCGAATGCAGCAACTCTCGCGGCAAAAAGGCTTCGCTTTCCGCGACTTGTCGCAGCGGTGGCCGGGCCGTAACGACTATTTTGTTGACCCCAGCCACCTCAACCGCTTTGGGGCGATCGCAGTTTCTCGCCTACTCGCGGCCGATTCGAGCATTATCTGGCCGCGGCCCAAATCCAGCCGCAGCGAGGGGTAATGGAGGGAGTGGGAGAGAGGGAGAGAATTCTTTTTCTCATTTCTCGTTTCCTCGTTACCAGGCAGAACCTGATAACGCAGATCCGGAGGCTCTGCCTCGAAATTGTGAAAAATGCTGCAAGATATCAATTAGACTTATTGCATAAATCTTTGATGGATAGGGAAACCGCAGATAAACGCAGATAAACGCAGATAATTTCAAGATACTTTGCGAGTTTTGCAATCTAGTCTAGTCTAAAATCTAATAATCTAATAATCTAAAATCCAAAATCTAAAATCTAAAATTGATTGATTCATTGTGCAACTAAAACAAGTAATTATCGCCCACAAAGCCAGAGATACCCTCAGCCAACGGTGGGCAGAACAGTGTGCCCGCCAGTTAGAAAGTCGCGGGTGTCAAGTTTTGATGGGCCCCAGTGGCGCGAAAGATAATCCGTATCCGGTGTTTTTAGCTTCTAGTAACAGTCCAATTGATTTAGCAGTGGTTCTGGGGGGCGACGGTACGGCCCTGGCTGCGGCCCGGAATTTAGCTGCTGACGGCATCCCGATTTTGGCGGCGAATGTGGGGGGACATCTGGGTTTTTTAACCGAGTCTTTTGAGGATTTCCAAAATACTGAGGAGATTTGGGACAGACTTTCGGAAGATAGGTATGCTGTGCAGAAGCGGATGATGTTGCAGGCGACGGTTTTTGAGGGAAACAGAACCAATCTGGAACCCCAAAGCGATCGATTTTTGGCACTAAATGAAATGTGTGTCAAACCTGCTTCTGCCGATCGAATGCCGAGCTGTATTCTAGAAATGGAAGTTGACGGCGAAGTAGTCGATCAATATCAAGGCGATGGTTTAATTGTGGCAACTCCCACCGGTTCGACTTGTTACACTGCATCTGCCAATGGGCCGATTATGCACTCGGGAATGGACGCGATCGCAGTTACTCCGATTTGCCCTTTGAGTTTATCCAGTCGGGCGATCGTCCTGCCGCCCGGTTCAGTTGTCAGCATTTGGCCTTTAGCAGATTACGAACTCAGTACCAAACTCTGGACAGACGGCATTTTAGGTACTGCAATTTGGCCAGGACAGCGCGTAGACGTGCGGAGGGCAGACTGCGAAGCCAAGTTTATCATTTTGCGGGAAAACTATTCTTATTACAACACTTTGAGGGAAAAACTTCACTGGGCAGGAGCCAGAATTCGGTACAGCAACAATCACCGCAATTAATCCAAATCATCCACCATTATAAATCATTAAACGGTAGGGGCGGGTTTAGCCCTCAAATTGTGAAATCACAAACAATCTACAGGCAAAACCCGCCTTTTTTCCACCATTAAACGGTAGGGGCGGGTTTAGCCCTCAAATTGTGAAATCACAAACAATCTACAGGCAAAACCCGCCTTTTTTCCACCATTAAACGGTAGGGGCGGGTTTAGCCCTCAAATTGTGAAATCACAAACAATCTACAGGCAAAACCCGCCTTTTTTCCACCATTAAACGGTAGATACTGTCTTGATCTGTCAAGGGGTAGCGAGCAAATAAGTTGGATCGAAAGGCTTTTGGGACTTTAAAATACCAAAAGCCAAATGCACCAACTTCCTCATCAAAGCACCAATCACCTGCATTTTGACCTTTCCACGACCCAATAATCGCTCAGTCATGGCTTTGAGCAAAGGATTACAACGCATCGCCACCACCGCAGGCATATACAATGCCTTTCGCAATCGGACATTTCCCGTACAAGACTCTCCGAGTTTTGCCATGCACAGAAGTTCCTGAACTACGCTCACACGGAGTCAAACCTGCATCTCTCTGCGAGTTGACGAGCATTTTTGTAATCTTCAATACGACCAACTTCAGCTAACAATACAGCGGCAGTTTGTTCTCCAATTCCTGGAATCGAAGTCAATAGCTCGCGCTGCTGTTTTAAATGTGGATGTTGGTCAAAATGATCGCTAATCATTTTTTTGATTTCTGCTTGTTGTTCTTTGATGTATTCCAAATGAGCTCTGGTAAGTTTAGCTACGGAAACTGTAGCTGTTTCTAAACGATTCTCTTCCTGTTGATACATTTGGGTCAAAGATTCTAGTCGTCGCAGTAAAGCTTGTAATTCCTTGACTTCAAACGGGGTTGGCTTCCAGAATGACGGTTTAATCGCTGCACAAAAACGAGCAATTAATGCTGCATCTACAGAGTCGGTTTTAGTACGCAAAAGTTCGCTTTTAGCAAACCCTTTAATCCGAGCCGGATTAACCACACTCACCTGGTAGCCTGCTTCATACAGAAATTCAGCTAGGGCATCTCCATAAATACTCGTGGCTGACCTGCAAGCATGAAGTTCTTCAACACCTTGTTTTTTGAGCCACTGATTTAAGCTCTCAAACCCTTCGGTATTATTCGTGAACTTTTTTGGTTTTGAGCCACGTTCTTCTTTCAGTAAAAAAACATGAAAGTCTTTTTTACTGATATCTATGCCTAAAAATGTCGATGTCATTGTTTGCTCCAAGCTCCCTGTTTGTATGAAAGAACATGACAGGCAATTTAACTAACCTTATAAATGCAGGCTGTCCCGTGAAAACGAGCGCCTAAGATACTGTCCAGCTTTTTATATGCGCCTGTCATCAGTCATGGGAGCTTATCTACGCAACAGACTTGTGAGTGTCTAAGGGGCGGGCCAACTTCACCAATTTCTGATGTCCGATCACAACACTTTTTACTGTCATGTGTACCTATAGGCAAGAAACTTTAATGGTTTCTTTATCTTTACTCGTGTTACGATTCAATTACAACCGTGTTTGCGATTCGATTACAACCGTGTCTGCGGTTCTATAGCCTGCGGTCTACGGTTTGAGCGCCTGACTCTTTTAAGATACAAGGGGCGGGTTTAGCCCTCAAATTGTGAAATCACAAACAATCTACAGGCAAAACCCGCCTTTTTTCCACCATTAAACGGTAGGGGCGGGTTTAGCGAAAATACTTGTGAAATCACAAACAATCTACAGGCAAAACCCGCCCCGGCCCAACGCAAAATCCACAGACTTGGTGCAATAGATCAAGGAGGAGGAGGAGAGGGCGGGTTTTGAATAAAATTATTGGTTGGGATGTTAGAGATTGTGGCTAAACCCGCCCCTACTTTAAATCCAATTGCCATCCCAAATCTCTAATTTTTCCATCCCATTTACAGATATTATTAGGATGCAATTCATCCCGGTCTTCCCAATTCATAGGATTGTTTATAATGTATTCACGAATTCTCTGCAATGATTCTTGACTGCGAATAATATGTTCATAATAACCGCGCTGCCATACAGAAACACCAGTCAGTTTGCGATGTCTATTAATACTGCGGGCTGAAAATGTTTTGAAACCACGAATAATTTCTGGAATCCCGTGACGCTGGGGGCGGAATTGATTTAGTCTAGCCGACAAATCATTATTTGCAATCACTTGGTTATCCGTTAATAAAATAATGCCATGAACGTGATTCGGCATAATAACAAATTGATCTAATTCAACATGGCGATGATGTTTAATCAAATTATCCCAATATAACTCAATGATTTCACCATAACGACTTAACTGCATTTTGCCACTGACAATATCGCCAAATAAATTTTGGCGCTTCCACGTACAAATAGTGACAAAATATGCTCCGTTTTGTGTATAATCGTATCCTTTGAGACGAATCGATCGACGGTGATGTTTGTCTGGATCGTATTTCATAATCAGCTACAGACGTTTTTCTGATTAACATATATTTTGGCACTCGTAGGGGCGGGTTTAGTCACAATCCATAACATCCCAACCAATAATTTCATTCAAAACCCGCCCTCTCTCTTCTCCTTGATATATTGCACCAAGTCTGTGGATTTTGCGTTGGGCCGGGGCGGGTTTAGCCTGTAGATTGTTCGTGATTTTACAGTTTTTTGGGCTAAACCCGCCCCTTGTATCTTAAAAGAGTGAGGACGGTCGATCGCCACGTCATTGATTCAATCATACCGACTTTTAGGCGATCGTACCGACCAGTGGGCGATCGAGCCAACAATCAGGCGGTCGTACCGACTTTCAGGCGCTCTTACCTTATTCTTGGTAAATCTAAAGAAACTAGAAAAGTTTCTGACTAAGGTGCAAGTTTCAGTAGAAAGTGCTGTTTAAGGACATCAGAAATCGGTGAAGTTGGCCCGCCCCTTAGACTAAACAAGTCTGTTGCGTAGATAAGCTCCCATTACTGATGACAGGCGCACACAACACTGGACAGTATCTGAGGCTCTCGGTATTATCGGGAAAGCCTGCATTGACTCTCGTTAGTATTCAATTGCCTGTCGGTTCTTTCATAAATCGGAGTAAATCGGAAGCAAACAATGACATCAACAGTCTTAGGTATAGACATCAGTAAAAGAGACTTTCACGTCTCATTACTGAAAGAAAGTCGTGCAACTAAACCCAAAAAGTTCACGAACAACATTCAAGGGTTTGAGAGTTTATATAACTGGCTCAAACAACAAAGTGTCGTCGAACTCCATGCTTGCATGGAAGCTACTAGCATTTACGGCGAAGCTTTGGCAGAATTCCTTTATGGGGGAGGCTTTCAGGTAAGTATCGTGAATCCAGCCCGGATTAAAGGCTTTGCTAAAAGCGAACTTCTGAGAACTAAAACAGACTCCGTAGATTCCGCATTAATTGCTCGTTTTTGTGCGGCGATGAAACCATCTCTATGGACACCAACTGCGCCCGAAGTCAAAGAATTACAAGCCCTGTTGCGACGGCTCGAATCTGTGATCGAAATGACTACGAGCGAGCAGAACCGTCTGGAAACAGCTACGCCAACTGTTGCTGGTCTTACACTGGCACATTTGGAGTACCTAAAAGAACAACAGCAACTGATCAAAAAACTGATTAGTGACCATTTTGACCAGCACCCACATTTAAAACAACAGCGTGATCTTTTGACCTCAATTCCAGGAATTGGTGAACAGACGGCCTCAGTATTATTAGCTGAAATCCGTGATGTTTCTGATTACAACAATGCCCGTCAATTAGCAGCTTATGCAGGCTTAACACCTTGTGAACGGAGTTCTGGGACTTCGGTTAAAGGCAAAACTCGTTTGTCTTGCACTGGCAATGTCCGACTCCGAAAAGCGTTGTATCTGCCTGCGGTAGTGGCGATGCGTCACAATCCGTTACTCAAGGCTATGAGTGACCGATTATTGGGTCGTGGCTGGCGTCAAAATGCAGGTGATTGGTGCTTTGATGCGGAAGTTGGTGCATTTGGCTTTTGGTATTTTAAAGTCCCAAAAGCCTTTCGATCCCAATTATTTGGCTGCTACCCCTTGACAGTTCAAGACAGTATCTACCAATATTATTTTACTTAGAACCATAGGAATAGATCAACCCGCCCCCACCCAATTATCAAATATTCTGCGACTTACAAAAACCCGCCCTCACCCAACTCTGTTAAGATCGCTCAATATCTTGACAAACCGCCCGATCCATGCAAACTTTCAAAAAATCAACCAGACCTTTCAACTCTCAAGATACATATCCCTGTCCCGTCTGTCGCACCGGTGAAATTGCTACGATGCCGATGATGGAAGCTCTAGCTTGCAACTTCTGCCAGCACATTTTTACCGCCAGCGAAGAAAGGCAATCGCTCCAAATGGCCGATCGCCAGCCGCCGGTAACTTGGCACTGGAATGGCAAAAAATGGATAGGAGCACACCTCGAAGGCGTAGAATTCGGATGGCCTTATTTTGCCGCAGCGATCGGGCTAATCTTCCTTCCTACCACCTTGCTCGGACTTTCAGCTTACTACTTTCCCCCGGTTCCCGGCAGCCGGTTGTCGTGGCTGCCCGCAGCTTGGACTGGTTTAGCCTTTTTGTCCCATTTAGGCATAGTGCTGTGGTTGGTAGGCGAATTTTATCAATTCCCCGCGGCCACTTACTTGAGAGCTTGGGGGCGCAGGATTCGCAGGCGCTAGCTGGCTGGTGTCAGACGGTTGAGGGGCCGCGCACCGAGATTTATTTCGGTAAAATTTAAGTAAAATTGGAGGCGATCGCAAAAGTCAATTCCAAATCAGCATTACTAAAGCTATAATCATTAGCTATTCTAAATACTCAGATACGAGCGCATAGCGATTTGTAAGGAGAGCGATGAACATACTTGGAATCTCGGCGTACTACCATGACAGCGCCGCAGCCTTAATTTGCGATGGAGAAATTATCGCCGCAGCGCAGGAAGAAAGATTTTCCCGCAAAAAGCACGACGCCAGATTTCCCAAGAATGCGATCGCCTATTGCCTAAAAGAAGCGAACATAGAATTACGGGAAGTCGATCGCATAGTCTTTTACGACAAACCATTAGTCAAATTCGAGCGCCTTCTCGAAACCTACTTAGCCTACGCACCCCAAGGTTTTCGCTCTTTCCTAGCCGCCATGCCCATATGGCTGAAAGAAAAGCTTTACCTCAAAACCATGCTCAAAAGAGATCTCGCAGAAATAGCCAACTGCAAAACCAATAAACTGCCACCTCTGCTATTTACCGAGCACCACCAATCCCACGCAGCCTCAGCATTTTTCCCCAGCCCATTCCAAAAAGCCGCCGTTTTGTGCCTCGACGGCGTAGGCGAGTGGGCCACAACCTCCGTTTGGCTGGGAGACGGCAACCAACTAACACCTCAGTGGGAAATCGATTTTCCCCACTCCCTAGGTTTGCTTTATTCAGCTTTCACCTACTACACAGGCTTCAAAGTCAACTCTGGTGAATACAAACTCATGGGTTTAGCGCCCTACGGCGAACCCAAGTATGTAGACAAAATTCTCACCCATTTGATGGATCTCAAAGATGACGGAACTTTCCGTTTAAACATGGATTATTTCAACTACACAGTTGGCTTAACCATGACAAATAAGAAGTTTGACGAACTGTTTGAAGGGCCGCCGCGTCAAGGTGAAGGACAACTGACTCAGCGGGAAATGGACATTGCAGCTTCCATTCAAGTTGTTACTGAAGAAGTTGTTTTGCGGCTTTGCAGAACAGTTAAAAAAGAATTGGATGTCGATTATCTTTGTCTCGCGGGCGGCGTTGCTCTCAACTGCGTTGCTAACGGCAGACTTTTGCGGGAAAATATTTTCAAAGATATTTGGATTCAACCGGCAGCGGGAGATGCTGGCGGTGCTTTGGGCGCGGCTTTGGCGATTTGGTATCAGTATTGCGAACAAACTCGCACTGTGGGCGACGAGTTACCTGTCGCAAATAATCTCAAACAAGAGAGGAGTGAAGTCCTTACTCCGAGCGGGGAGGAGAGGACTGAAGTCCTCACTACAAGCCAAGCTGTCGCAACAGTGGCGAAGTCGGTGGCTCATTTAACTTGTCACGACAAAATGCGCGGTTCCTATTTGGGGCCAAGGTTTACAGACGCAGAAATTCTCGAATATTTGGATGCTGTCAAAGCTAGCTATCACCGATTGGACGATGCCGAATTGATGCCGCAGTTGGCGGAAATTTTGGCACAGGGAAATGTCGTCGGATGGTTCCAAGGGCGGATGGAATTTGGGCCGCGGGCTCTGGGCGGGCGATCGATTATTGGCGATCCACGCAATGCTAAAATGCAGTCTGTGATGAACCTGAAAATTAAATATCGGGAATCATTTCGACCTTTTGCACCGTCAATTTTAGCCGAACGAGTTGCGGATTATTTCGAGATTGACCATTCTAGCCCTTATATGCTATTGGTAGCACCTGTCAAGTCCAGTCTCCGTATTCCGATGACTCCCGAACAAGAGCAGTTGTTTGGCATTGAAAAGCTCAACATTCCGCGATCAGAAATTCCGTCTGTCACCCACGTCGATTACTCGGCTCGCATCCAAACAGTTCACAAAGAAACCAATCCTCGGTACTATGACTTAATCAGTCATTTTGAAGAGCGATCGGGCTGTTCGATTCTGGTAAATACTTCCTTCAACGTCCGAGGCGAACCCATTGTTTGTACTCCCGAAGATGCTTACCGCTGTTTCATGCGAACCGAAATGGACTATCTGGTTTTAGAGAATTACTTGATTCCTAAATCAGAACAAATTCCTTGGAAACAAGATGATGCTTGGAAAAATGAATTTGAACTAGATTAGCAAAAAGAGCGGGTTTTCGAGTTTTTTTATAAGAGAAAAAATTCCGCCTAAAACCCCCTAAAAACTACCTACCTTCTTTTTTCATCCGTTACATCCGTTACATCCGTTACATCCGTTACACAATCCGCTGCCGAACTTCCTTCACAATGAGCGACGAAATAAAAAAACTCGATAAAAAAGGCTTGCGCGATTTCGGGCTGCTAATTGGCGGCTTAATTGCAGTGCTGTTCGGTTTAGCAGTACCTTTACTGCGGCGCGGTTCTATACCTTGGTGGCCTTGGGCAATCGGCGCAGTCCTAGTTGTGCTAGCATTAGTTGCGCCGAAATCGCTGAATCCCGTTTATCACGCATGGATGTGGTTTGGACTTACCCTCAACAAGATCGAAACGCCGATCGTCCTTGGGATAGTTTTTTACCTGATAGTTTGGCCGATGGGAGTTATCAAAGGCCTGTTTGGCGAAGATGCAATGCGGCGCAAACTCAATCCCAAAATGGATACCTACCGCATCCCAAGCAAAACAAGAACAAAAGTTAGTATGGAGCGTCCTTTCTAAGTGTTTGAAGCAACTTTAGACTTTATCAAAGATTTGTGGGCGTTTATGCAAGAACGCCAAAAGTATTGGCTGATACCCTTAATTGTAACTTTAGTATTTTTGGGAGCTTTGATTGTATTGAGTCAGGGTTCTGTGATTGCTCCGTTTATTTACACCCTGTTTTGAAAGAATGAGCAAGTTGAAAAATTTGGGTATCAACTTAGGTTTGATACTCGGCAGTTTATTGATGGGGGTGGTAATTAGTGAAGTTGGATTGCGAGTTGCTAGAGTTGATGGCTACCCAAAAATTCCTGATGTCGCAGACTCTGCACCCACAGGTTTCCACACTGCCGATCCCGATTTGGGCTGGCAGCTCAAACCCGGTGTGTCGGGGGAGTGGAACGGCGAAGGTGAGAGTTTTGTGCAGGTGAATAGTGAGGGTTTGCGCGATCGCGAACACACAAAAGCCAAACCTCCCAACACTCTCAGAATCGCAGTTTTGGGCGATTCTTTCACCGAAGCAATTCACGTACCTGTCGAACAAACTTTCTGGTCGAAATTGGAACGAAAGTTAGGCAACTGCGAAGCTGTTAAGGGACGCAAAAATGTTGAGGTCATGAATTTCGGGGTGCAGGGCTACGGTACTGCTCAAGAATTGATAATGCTGCGAAAAAAAGTGTGGGATTACAGTCCTGATATTGTAATTCTTGCCTTTTTTGTGGGCAATGATGTGATTAATAATTCGCCGAAACTAGAATACGATCGCTACCGACCATTTTTTGCTTATGATGCTAGCGGCAAGTTAGTACCGGATATGTCTTTTCGCAATCTGGCGCCGATCGATCGCAACGAAAGAGCAGTTTCCTTCGTAGACCTAATGCCCAGTTTGATCGTCAACAATTCGCGCATTTTGCAGGTCATTAAAAAAGTAGACTTAGAGCGGAAAAAGCGGGAGTTATCGGGACACTTTACCACTTTAAGTACCCTGAACCTCAAGGAACCTCAAGATGCAGCTTGGCAAGAAGCTTGGAGAGTGACAGAGGGTTTGATTGTGACGATGCGGAATGAAGTTGTGCAGAAAAATGCTGATTTCTTGGTTGTGACAATCGGCGATCCGATGCAAGTTAGACCGGAGGCCCAGCGGCGAAAAAATTTTATGAAAAAGAACAACATTCAGGATTTGTTTTATCCCGATAGGCGGCTGGAAAAATTGGGCGCGCGCGAGGGTTTTCGGGTACTAAATTTATCCGAACAGATCCAAGGTTACACTGAAAAATATCAAGTCTGCGCCCACGGTTTTGAGAATTCTGTACCCTGTGGGGGTCACTGGAATGAACTCGGACACCGACTGGCTAGTATCCTGATTAACCGAAATTTGTGCGAAAATTTGAAGCAGTCTCAAGTACCCAAAAAACAACCCTAAGCCGTCAAATTTCATGAAAGATTCAACGGTATTCAAAAAAAGCAAAAATATATTAATTATAATTGCGGTTAATTTGGCGATCGCCTTTATTTGTCTGGAAGCCTTGTCGCTAGCTTTTTATTTTATCAATCAAAAACAGTTTTTTTATACCAGAACGAAAGGCAAAGAAAAAGCAGTAGAAGATATTGAAAGGATTGGAATTAGACTAGATGAATCTATCGTAGAAAGACTGCACCCGTTTTTTGGATACGTGCTCAAACAAGGTGCTTTTCCTAATGAAAACTTAAAATTAAAAGTCAACAAAGAAGGCTTTTATTCCCTCTACGAATATCCGTTTATTAAAACTAATAAAAATCAATTTATTATCGGAATTTTTGGCGGTTCAGTTGCGAATAACTTTGCAGTAAATGAATACGTACATCGTAGATTGTCTAACAAATTGAAGACTTATCCAGAATTTGCCAACCAGGAAATTATTGTTTTAAATTTCGGTAACGGCGGCTACAAACAGCCCCAACAATTACTAATTTTAAATTACTTTCTGACTTTGGGTCAAGAGTTAGATTTAGTCATTAATATTGACGGTTTTAACGAAGTAGCACTGTCAAATTTAAACAACAAAGCCCAGCTAGAAATAGGTATGCCCAGCGTTCAGCACATACAGCCGCTGACGAGTTTAGCCAACAACAACTTGTCGCCGGAAGCGATGAGTTCGATCGTGCAAATTAACGAAAACAAAAAACAATTGAAAGCAGGTATTGACAAATTGCAAACTTGTCAACTTGCTTTGTGTCACGCTGTCACCTCGCTACAGGTGAAACAATTACTCAACAATTACCAGCAAGCCGTTGTCAAGTACGACGCGCAAGTCAAACAATCCAACCCAGACACGGCAAATAGCGGTATAGTATACATTCCCAAAGCTGACTTTGTTTTGCAGGATGCCGCTGCTTTTGACAAAATAGCATCGATGTGGTACGAATCGTCGATTGGGATGAATCAAATTTTATCAAGTAGACAGATTAAGTATTTTCACTTGATCCAGCCCAACCAGTATTATCCCACTAAGCGAGCCTTTACCGCCAAGGAAAACGAAATTGCGATCGACCAGAAGAGTCCTTACATTGAAGGAGTGAAAAAAGGTTATCCCGTATTGTTGTCCAAAGTCGATGATTTGCAAAAAGCTGGGGTCAATATTTTTAACGCCGTGAATATTTTGGACAATACAAAAGAGACGGTTTACAAAGATGCGTGCTGCCACTATAATTCAGTGGGAGAGGAAGTATTGGCAAACTATGTTTCCAGTTCGATTATTAAAGTAGTAAGAAAGTCGAAATAGATATTTATGAAAGATTTAAAGTTTTTCAAAACAGGGCAAGAAGTTTTCAAGCTCGCTCTAGTTAACTTAGTGCTTTTACTTGTTTTCCTCGAACTCGGCTCCTTGGGATGGTATTTTGTCAAGCACAAGCAATTTTTCTATACTAGAGAAAAGGTGCAAAATAAGTCGGATTTAGGAATTAATTTAGAAGGAGTACGGCTGAACAAGTCTGTTGTTGAAAGATTTCATCCTTTTTTTGGGTTTATTCAAAAACCCAGCCCCGATTTTAGACCTGGTTTTAAAGTCAATAATTATGGGTTTATTTCTCCTTACGATTACCCTCTCAAAAAAACTAAAAATAATCAGTTTTTTATCGGAGTTTTTGGCGGTTCTGTGGCTTCCGATTATGCAATATTTCAAGTTCAGAATCAAATTTTACCTAAATACCTCAAACAGTTGCCCGGTTTAAAAGATAAAGAATTTGTAATTTTGTCTTTTGCGACGGGAGGCTACAAACAGCCGCAGCAATTATTAATTTTAAACTACTTTTTGGCTTTAGGTCAAGAATTAGATATGGTTGTCAATATAGATGGTTTTAATGAAGTAGCACTTTCTAATTTAAACAATAAAAATCAAGTCGATTTAGCGATGCCAAGCATTCAGCATATTTTGCCGCTCGCTAACTTCGCGAATAATAGCCTTTCTACTAAGGCTATGGAAGCAACTCTCAGAATTCAAGAAAATAAAACTAGGATTAATCAGGGTTTGTCAAGTTTGCAAAACTGCTCTTTAGCTGCGTGCGATGCTTTGACTTCTGTTTACGTTCAAAATCTAGTAAATAACTATAAAAGAGATGTCATTAAGTTTGAAAAAGAACGGACTAAACAACAAAAAGATGACAGTAGCAACGTTATTTATATAAATACTAATAAGTCGGTTTTACCGGATTCAGTAGCTTTTGACAAAATGGCCTGGAATTGGGCAAAAAGTTCAATCTTTATGCACAAAGTGCTGTCAGCTAGTAATGTGCCTTATTTTCATGTTCTTCAGCCTAATCAATATTATCAGACGAAAAGGGTGTTTGGTAAAGCTGAAAAGCAGATTGCTTTTAACAAGGAGACTCCTTATGCTAAATCTGTACAAATTGGATATCCGGCTCTTTTAAAAAAGTTTCCGAATTTACAAAAAAATAATATTAATATATTGAATGCTGTAAATGTATTTGATCGGACTAAAGAGGCTGTTTATGTAGATAGCTGCTGTCATTACAATCAAACTGGAGAGGTGGTTTTTAGTGATTATGTGGGCCGTTCTATTCTGGAAGCTTTGCGGAAGGATCGGGCTAGGAGTAATAAAAAATAATGAGATATAGAAGACCGGGCGGTTGAAACCGCGTCTATACAGACAAAACCCGCGACTCGACTTCGCTCGCCGAACACCTCCGCGGGTTGAAGACAGAGCCGTGAAAATTACGTTTTTTTCTTCAGTCCGCAGAGGCGGACTTCCTTTGTGTAGACGCGGTTTCAACCGCCGTCTGATCTTTTGGGCGGTTTTTAGCTTTTTGCTTCGATTTTAGCTCGATCGCCCACAGAGTCGATCGGCATTACCAATATCTTATCAACACGGTTGCCGTCCATATCCACGACTTCGACTCGCAAACCGTTCCACTCAAAATGCTCGGCTGCTGTCGGAATCTTGCCCAAATTTGTAATCACAAAACCGCCCATTGTGTGGTAACTTCCCCTATTTTCTGACGATATTTCATCAATTCCAAACAGTTCAAAGAAATCATCGACCGGCAACATTCCGTCTAACAACCAAGAACCGTCTTCGCGCTGCACGGCTTGCGGCTCGTCGGCATCTTCTATTGAAGGAAAGTCGCCAACGAGTTCGACTAAAATGTCGTTAACTGTCACCAATCCTTGAATGACTCCATATTCGTCAACCACTAAGGCAATTTGATTGCTAGATTGCTTAAAAAGCTCTAATACTTTCAAACCGCGCGTGCTTTCCGGCACAAATAAAGGCCTCCGCAAAGAAGCACTTAAATCGAGGGGTTGACCTGTTAAATTGCGAGATAACATATCGGTAACGTGTACTAAACCGACAACGTTATCGAGTCCGCCCTGACAAACTGGAAACCGAGAATGACCGCTGCCGAGCATTTTTTGGCGGTTTTCTTCTACTGAGTCGTCGAGGTCGAGCCAGGTAAGGTCTGGTCGCGGAGTCATTAAGGCGCTGACTCGCCGATCGCCCAAACGAAAGACTCTTTCTACCATGTCTTGTTCGGCTTCTTCAAAGGTTCCCGCCTCGGTTCCTTGCTCGATTAAAACTTTGATTTCTTCTTCTGTAACTTGCGGTTCTGTTGAAGGCACAATCCCCATAATCCGCAAGATTAAGTCAGTGGAATAACTTAAAACATACACTGCTGGCGCGCCAATTTTTGAGAGCATTCGCATGGGAATAGCGACACTAGAGGCGATCGGTTCGGGGTTGTTGAGGGCCAGCCGCTTCGGCACGAGTTCGCCGATAATTATGGTGAGGTAAGTTATGATTAAAATTGCGACGACTGAGGCGATCGGCTTAGAGTAGGGTTCCAAGGCCGGAATCAAGCGCAACAGAGGCTCTACCCTTTTAGCAATCGTCGTTTCTCCGAAAGCGCCGGACAGGATAGCCAGTAGCGTAATCCCGATTTGAACAGTGGGCAAGAACTGATTCGGGGCATTAGCCAGATCCAAAGCTACACGGGCATTGATCGAACCCTGGTTTGCCATCTGTTGCAGTCTCACCTTCCGTACTGAGATGATGGCCATCTCTGACATCACAAACACGCCATTGAGGAAAACCAGCAGGAGAACAATCAGAATATCGGTACTTGGGGACATTTCTCAAATTATCGATGGTAAAGACGAAGCGCGTTTCCCGGTTAGTCGATTTGAGATTTGAGATTCTAGATTTTAGACTCAATTGAATCTATAATCTGGGGATCTGTCAATCTCGACCGACAATCTCGATTTGGCGATCGACCTGTCCCTAGATTAACGGAACTGGCTTGCTGCGATCGCAAGTTCGAGATATTTATAGAAGGCCTCTAGCAGAAATCTACCTGTAGTTGAGTGGCACTGCCAACATCCGATCGCCACAATGATAGATGTTTGTCGTACAATCTTCCTTACTAGCCAGAGGGAAAGACCTCCCAAGGCCGATCGGGGATTAAAATTAACAGCTCATGACTTTCTCTTCGATAATTCGTACTTTGGGGCGATCGCCCCTAGCAACAGAACTCCTCAACAAGCTCAAACGGCATCACTGCTTGCAACTCGCAGGCATAGCCCGCTTGCCCAAAGGTTTAGTAGCTTCCGCCCTCGCACAGCAAGAAGGACGGAGTTTACTGGTAGTTACAGCAACTCTGGAAGAAGCAGGCCGCTGGGTGGCCTCTCTAGAGGCAATGGGCTGGCAAACCGTACATTTTTACCCAACTTCGGAGGCTTCGCCCTACGAGCTATCTTACTCCGACGAGAACGAAATGACCTGGGGACAAATGCAGGTGCTGGCGGATTTGGTGGACAAGCAAGAAAAAACCGCCAATCAGTCCAAGCCGATCGCCATTGTCGCCACAGAAAGAGCCCTGCAGCCTCATTTGCCACCTCGAAGTGATTTTGAACCCTACTGTCTGACGCTGAAGCGAGGCGAAGTTCAAGACTCCAAGATACTTGACCGCCAACTGGCATCGATGGGATACGATCGGGTGAATTTGGTAGAAATGGAGGGCCAGTGGAGCCGCCGGGGCGATATTGTCGATGTCTTTCCGGTAGCGGCGGAGTTGCCGGTGCGGCTGGAATGGTTCGGGGATAATTTGGAACAACTGCGCGAGTTCGATCCGTCTTCCCAGCGATCGCTCGATAAGGTCGATCGATTAGTTTTAACTCCTACTAATTTTAACACAATTATTAAAGCAGTTTTAGCTGAAAAAAAGCTTGACGCAATCAACCACCTAGGCTCTCTTGACCCCGAAAAAGAAGCGGAAAATGAAGGGGAAAAATTTGTCCGCAGGCTGTTGGGTTTAGCGTTCGAGCAACCTGCATCTTTGTTGGATTATTTGCCAGAAAATACTTTAGTTGTTATTGACGAACCCCAAGGGTGCGAAGCTCACAGCGACCGCTGGTTTGAGAATGCACAGGAACAGTGGAATAATTGCAATCGGGAATCGGCAGTTGCTGGTGAGGCAACAGAAAAATTGCCAATTGCTAATTTGAAAGTTCCGAAAATTCACCGCACTTTTGCTGAATCTATGGCAGATGTCGCAGCTTTCGACAGGCTAGAACTTTCAGAATTGGCAGAAGATTCTACTGCTAAAAAATTTCAAAGCTCTGCAGAGGGAGACCAGCTACCGTCTGCGATTAATTTGGCTTCTAGGCCTGTGCCGGTGATGCCTCACCAATTTGCTAAGTTGTCTCAAATGCTCAGGGAAGAGCGCGATCGGGGTTTTACAATTTTTCTGGTTTCTGCTCAACCCAGCCGATCGGTTTCTCTGCTGTCGGAACACGACTGTCCGGCTCAGTTTGTGGTGAATCCGCGCGATTATTTGGCGATCGACAAGTTGCAATTGCAGCACGTTCCGGTTGCTTTGAAGTACAGCGGCTTAGCAGAATTGGAAGGGTTTATTCTGCCAACTTTTCGGATTGTTTTAATTACCGATCGCGAATTCTACGGCCAGCATTCTCTTGCTACTTTTAGCTACGTCCGCAAGCGCCGTCGCGCTGCTTCTAAGCAAGTAGATCCGAATAAATTAAGCCCTGGTGATTATGTGGTTCACCGCCAGCATGGAGTGGGCAAATTTCTCAAGTTGGAACGCTTGACGATCGATCGGGAAACTCGCGAATATTTAGTGCTGCAATACGCTGACGGTACTCTCAGGGTGGCGGCAGATCAATTGGGCGCGTTGTCGAGGTTTCGGACTGTCGGCGATCAAGTACCGGATCTCAACAAGCTGACAGGCCAAACTTGGGAAAAAACTAAAACAAAGGTTCGCAAAGCTGTTAAAAAATTGGCAGTGGATTTGCTGAATCTTTATGCTAAAAGAGCTAAACAAACAGGTTACGCTTTTCCTCCTGATATGCCTTGGCAGCAAGAATTAGAGGATTCTTTTCCTTACCAGCCAACGCCGGATCAGTTGAAGGCAACTCAGGATGTGAAACGCGACATGGAGGGCGATCGACCAATGGATCGCTTAGTCTGTGGCGATGTCGGTTTTGGTAAGACAGAAGTTGCTCTCAGAGCTATTTTTAAGGCAATTACAGCGGGCAAGCAGGTGGCTTTGCTCGCGCCGACGACAATTTTGACCCAACAGCACTATCACACGCTCTCTGAGCGTTTTTCCCCTTATCCGATCGAAGTTGGTTTGCTCAATCGCTTTCGCACTGAAACCGAGCGCCGGGAGATTCACAAGCGTTTGGCGACTGGGGAATTAGACGTGATTGTTGGTACTCAATCTGTTTTGAGCAAAGCGATTAAATTTCGGGATTTGGGCTTGTTGGTGGTGGATGAAGAACAGCGGTTTGGAGTTAAGCAAAAGGAAGCGATTAAAGCTCTCAAAACAGAGGTAGATGTTCTGACTTTGACAGCAACGCCGATTCCCCGGACTTTGTATATGTCGCTGTCGGGGATTCGCGAGATGAGTTTGATTTCGACTCCGCCTCCCAGCCGGCGCCCGATTCAGACGCATTTGGCTCCCTATAACCCGGAAGTGGTGCGATCGGCAATTCGTCAAGAATTGGACAGGGGCGGTCAGGTTTTTTACGTAGTGCCGCGGATTGAGGGGATTGATGAGTTGGCCGCTCAGTTGCAGGAGATGGTTCCGTCTGCCAGAATTGCGATCGCCCACGGTCAAATGGATGCTTCGGAATTAGAATCGGTCATGCTGACTTTCAGTGCGGCAGATTTCGATATTTTGGTGTGCACGACAATTATTGAGTCGGGTTTGGATATTCCGCGAGTCAATACTATTTTAATTGAAGACGCGCAGCGCTTTGGTTTGGGTCAGCTTTACCAGTTGCGGGGACGGGTGGGACGCGCGGGGATTCAAGCTCATGCTTGGCTGTTTTATCCGAAGCAGAACCAACTGTCTGATGCTGCAAGGCAGCGGCTGCGGGCAATTCAAGAGTTTGCCCAGTTGGGTTCGGGCTATCAGTTGGCCGTCCGAGATATGGAAATTCGCGGTTCGGGTGATGTTTTGGGTAATGAACAGTCTGGTCAAATGGAGGCGATCGGTTTTGATTTGTATGCTGAAATGTTAGAGGAGGCTATTCGGGAAATTAAGGGTCAGGAAATTCCGAAAGTGGAGGACGCGCAAATCGACCTCACTTTGACGGCGTTTATTCCTGCTGACTACATCGCAGATTTGGATCAAAAGATGAGCGCTTACCGGTCTGTGGCTTCTGCTAATACCTCAGAAGAGTTACAGCAGATTCAGGCTGATTGGTGCGATCGTTATGGGCCAATTCCTCTGCCAGCCCAGCAACTTATCCGTGTGGTCGAACTCAAACAAATCGCTAAAAAAATCGGTTTTTCTCGCATTAAACCGGAGAATAAGCAGAACATAGTTTTGGAAACATCGATGGAAGAGCCTGCTTGGAATTTGCTCAAGGCTAATTTGCCGGAACATTTGCGCTCTCGTTTTGTCTACAGCAAGGGGAAGGTTACTATTCGGGGTATGGCGGTTTTGACGGCCCAAAAGCAATTGGATAATTTGATTGATTGGCTGGGTAAAATGCAGGGCGCTTTGCCTGAAGCAAATCTTTGATTTTAATATATAATCCCCAAATGTCGCGCACCGCCGAAACCACAGAATAATACCGATGGAAGCAGAAAAAATATTACTGCTGTTTTCATGATTGTTTTAGCGACAGAAAGGATTAAAATCGTGAAAAAGTTAGTGAGTATTTTTTTGGCGATCGCGCTAGTGCAAGGAGTGCCAATGGGGGTTCAATCTCAACAAATAATTGACGCGATCGATCGGGTTGTGAGTGCTGGATTGATGAATAAAGATGCCAGTGGCAATTTTAATGCTGATGGCCTTGTCAGTCGCGCCGATTTGGCGGTGATTTTAGTGAAAACTTTTGGTTTGGAACGCCGGAAAACCGCTCAAAAACCGGATATGGAATTGCCGGATGTCCCGAAGAGTTACTGGGCATACAGTGCGATTCAAACTGCTTTGAAAACGGGAACGATGAGTGGATATCGTGACGGAATGTTTTTCCCAAACCAAAGGGTAACTCGGGCTGAAGCTTTGGCGATTTTTGCTCAAGCTTACGGGGTTTTTCAGTTTCCCGATGCCAGCATTTCCGAGATTTTAGCTAAGTATCCAGATGCAGGGGAAATCCCTAATTGGGCTAGAAAGTCTATAGCTACTGCACTTTATGAAGGGTTTGTTAATGTTGAGTTCGGAACTAATAAGATTAATCCTTTGAAGCCGATGACTCGCTGGGATATCGCTTACGCTTTGAGCAAGTATTTGGAGCGGCAGGCAAGGCCCAGTTCTTTGCCTGTCCCGGACGAGCAGCCTCCTGATCGCGGCGTGGGAAGGTGAATTATTTTGAATTTTGGATTTTAAATTTTGGATTTTGGATTTAAAAATTATAGCCGTAGGGTGCGTCGCCATCAGCCATCTACTGAGAAACCTAAAAAATCTGATAGCGACGCACCCTACTGTCAACTTGAACCTTCGACCTTGAGATTAAGAGTCACCTGCTCTAACCAACTGAGCTATACTCCCGCATCTAGGCTCATAACATAGCTGATTGATTTTGTCAATACTTTTTCAAATTTAGTGCGATCGCCCTGACTCACCCCAAAAGTCTCTCAACGGAAACGCGAATGTCGGGAAATGCCAGCGGTATCACCCTTCCGGCGTCGATCATGAGATCTGTCTCAAGCAATCACAACCATTTGAAGGCTGAGAGAAAAATACTTATTCAGAAAAATCGGATGCGGGAGTGTAGGGAAAACTGATACATTGATAGACGTAACTTTAAATAAAAAAGCGGTGGCTGGATATGGTTTTAAGCTTTGGTCATAGATTTCCAACAGCTATCAAGCAGATTAAAAGATGTAACGTTTTGGTGATTGGCAGTACCGGGGCTGGGAAGAGTACACTAATTAGTTCAATGTTGAATTTTCCCATTAGCGACTCTGTTACAAACAGCATTTCAAACCCACCATATCAAAAGCCAGGACTACCAATAGCAATCTATGATACACCGGGACTTGAAAATAATAAAAAACAGCAGGATAGGGTCAAGGAGCAAATTGCTAAGTTCATCAAGCAACAGAAATACAAAGAACCAGAAGACCAAATCCATGCAATTTGGTACTGTGTAAACTCTCAAGTTATAAGAGAAACACTAATCGATCGGCGTTGGATTTCGTCAATTGCGAAAGAACTTCCAGTTATTGCTGTAATTACTCGCGCTTCAGGAGTGGAAAAAAGCTGGTTAGAACCTTTTCTCAGGGGCATTTCGGAAATTAAGAAAGTGATCCCAGTCATGGCAGTGCGAGAAAAAACACCTCATTACGACATTAAACCTTACGGTTTAGACTCTTTACTATTTGGCACTGAACATTTACTAGAAGAGATTGCTAAAACAGCAATTTTGAATGCGATGAAATCCAAGGCAGATAAATCTTTTGGTTTGTGTATAGATGGATGCGCTAAGGTACTTACCGCTCGATTGTTGCCAGTTCCAATGATGCAAACACCGCTAGTAGCTACTCTACAATCTTGGATGCTTGCAGATATTTCCAAAACCTTTGGTTACAATTTTGATGGGAAACTTCTTTCAGAATTGTGTGCAGTAATTGGTACAACAGGTATTGAGGTTGAACTGGCTCAAATTCTCAACAACTTGCCAGGAGTTAATTATGACAATATCCAAACTGTTCATGACGTTTTATCTCAATTTGGTGTTATGCTTAACGGAATGACAGATGCACTACCCTTCAAAGATCAACTAATCGATTTGTTACCAGGGTTGGACAACTTCAATCCAGTAAGTGGATTCCCCATTTTCAGATGTATTGCTGCTGTTACTACTGCTCTCTGCACAGGTTTTCTAGCTCTTGCCTATATCGAGGCGATGAAAATATATAAGCAAGCTGAGTATGAAGGAGAACCACTGCCAGACATCAAAGAAACCTTGAAAGATATGGTGCAACAGTGGATGGAAGCTATCAAAATTGGGTTGGGGATAGGCTCAATTCCCGCTTTTGCAAACTAAGCCATCGTCATCACGAGGCAATTACCTCAACAACTAAAGCGATAACAACTAAAGCGATCGCCCTGGAAAGGTTAATAATATAGGCGTTCGCTATTTTTTGTTTTAGAAAGGGGGTAATAAAATTTTTTCTGAGCTGCATTGTAAACCACTCATTAAGGAATAGCTGATTTCACCTAAATTATCCTTCCGCCATATACAAATGGGAGTCCAAATCACTGTTGCGTAGTTATTAAACTGATCTCGAAAGTCTTTGGGTGAGACTCCAATCTCTCTAGCTGCTTTGACGATCATTCTGCCAAGCGAAAAAGCAATTTTGCGACTAGCCTCATCTTCGTCAGACTCCATAAATGCCTCCATATAAGAATCGAAAATGATCGAGAGTTCATTTTTAATGTTGGGGTCAAACAGAAAGAAATCTGCGGTATGCCAATAAGTCTCTTCACCTTGTACTCTTTTATAGCGTTCGAGATTTTCATGAGTTGGTTCAAGAACAAAATTATTCATTGCCTGCAATACACAAACTCTTATTTAACACTTAGAAGTTTAACTTAACTATCTCAGAATTGCCAATCTAAAAATACTTCTGATCGGCCACCTAACCTGGGATTCCCGACGAGGTTTGAACTCGCAATCTTCTGCTTGAGGGGCAGACGGCTTAAACCAATTTGCCTATGGGACTTTAAAACTCGTAACTCCCGGAAACGGAGACGAGGTTGACGGGTTTCGATCCCGCTACCTTCGCTGTGACAGAGCGACGCTCTCCCAATTGAGCTACAGCCTCACAAATTGCTGTTTGGACGGGGTGGCGCTTGACTTCGCGTACTACAACCCAAGGGGGCGATCGCACTTGCAGTCAAGCCTGTCCAAAAGTATGTGACATGACTAATTACCTATTCGGTAAACCCCTGATCAATCAAGATGTTTGGGAGCTAAACTGGTAGTGTCGCGGGTGGTGAATCCGATGCTGAAGTTGTACTACACTCCAATTTCTCTGAACGATCGCCGCCTGTGGGTGGCGCTGGAAAAGCAGATTGCTTTTGAGCCGATCGCCCTTAACCTAGATGGCGACCAATTTGGGCCGGAATTCTCCGCAATCAACCCTTTCCATCGCATTCCTGTATGAATAGATGAAGATTTGACTTTGGTTGAGTCGCTGGCAATTCTGGTTGATCTGGAGGCGAAATACCCCACACCTGCACTGCTACCAACTGAGGCGAAAGCGTTGGGAATTGTGCGGATGGTGGAAATGGTGGCGTTGATTGAACTGTTGCCGGCGATGTTTCCCTTAACAGGTCAAATTCTGGGTGTAGCCGGAGATACAGCGGAAAAATTTGAGGAGTTACTGGCGGATGATTCCCTTCGGGATAGCTCCGCTCGCGCGGACTGATTTTGCAGAGGAACACAATGCAAAATCCCGGAGATTTGGTGACTGTAAAAGCAGCCATCAAACCCCCAGGATTTAAGTTTTTCCTCTTAAACGAGGCTCAAATTATTCCCAGTGAGCTTTAACTCAATCAGCAGTAGCCAATTCGGTACTGGCGCCACCGCGCTTCCGCGTCAGGGTATTGAAAAGCATCTGACCGACAGCTTTAATCAAATTGCCTTCTAACTCCATGAACATCTTCATGTTCATGCCAAAAGCTGCATTAGCTTCGTCAACAATTCGCTCTGCTGTGGCTTCGTCAATCGGCAGTTCGTTCATTGCCTGACGGTAGTTAGCTTTGAATTCTTTTTCATCAGGAATATCCTGGAATTCATAGAAAGCAGTGCCTTCTCCCTCGGAAAGATTCATCCCCCGCTGGGCAATTCCCTTCAGGATTTGTCCGCCGGATAAATCGCCAAGGTAGCGAGTGTAAGAGTGAGCTACTAACAGTTCCGGTGCGGTCGCCGAAATCTCACGAATGCGCTGGACGTAGGCTTTAGCTGCTGGTGACGGGGCTACTTGTTCGCGCCAATTCGCACCGTAGTAGTAAAATAAATCTTGCTCTAAGCTTTGTTTGCGATTCAACTCAGAAAAGTTAATTTTTGAAACAACCGGATGCTGCTTTTGGCGTTCCATTTCCTCTTCCATTGCCGAGTAGACAAAGTAGAGGTTTCCTACTAACTTCCGGTAAGAAGTTTTTTCTACAACGCCTTTTAAAAAACACTTGACAAAACCGACGTTTTCTGCCATTGTGTGGGACTTTTTCGTTCCCTCACGCAATTTGGTCGCTAAATTGATGCTCATAAAAAAATTCGGTAAGTGGGAAACTCAGCGTCTTTAGACCTGAGAGGGAAACGGCTCGGCGGTTTCAACCGCCGTGAATCTTTGCATTACACGAGGATTGCTAGATTCGGTGTAATGAATCTAATGTACTTTCGATGGGACACTTCGGCTACGCGAGCGTGCATCGAAATTACCCTCTCAAATTTTGCAACCCGCGATCACATAATGTTTGCTCTTTCGAGCCTCCCTTTCGGGGTAATGTTAGCTTCGACAAAGTTAACGGCCGGTACTATATCTAGGACACTGATTTAACCCAATAAGTCTGTTTAATCCTAAATTTCTAGAGCAAGGAACTAGCTTCGCATTCCCTGGTAGGTCTTTAACTCTTACCGTTAACGTAGTACCAAGGTACTGAGTCTGGTCAACTGTGGTTTAAGTCTTAGGCTAGAAGCCCAATCTCTTTAGACCTGGGTCGTTGACGCTATATTGTCCAACCTTCTATTTTTGTGGTAGTTGATGGATGCGCCAAAAATCTAAAAATTACCTAAGTGTTTACCTTAGATCGATTTGATGAGAGATTGTATTAATTTTTATAACAAAAGTTGCAGTAGTCAGTTGGCGGTAGTCAGTTGGCGGTAGTCATCAGTCATCAGCCACTAACTAATGACTAATGACTCATCTTTACCAGCAAACAACTGTCAAATGTCAACTGCCAACTGCCAACTGTCAACTGTCAACTGTCAACTGTCAACTGCCAACTGCCAACTGTCAACTAACTTAGATGTCCAAGTCGAGCATATTGAGTTTGGGGCCGTAGGTTTCGATGAATTCGCGGCGGGGGGCGACACGATCGCCCATTAAGATCGTAAAGATGCGATCGGCTTCAGCAGCATCCTCAATCTCCACCCGTTTCAGCGTCCGAGTTGCTGGGTTCATCGTCGTATCCCACAACTGTGTCGGCATCATTTCACCTAAACCTTTGAACCGCTGGACGGTATAGTTAGCATTCGCCGGAAATTCATTGCGGATGAGAGCATTCCTTTCGCGTTCGCTGTAACAGTAGTAATGATTGCGTCCCCGTTCCACTTTATAGAGAGGAGGACAAGCAATATAGATGTAACCTTGTTCTACAAGTGCGCGCTGATAGCGGTAGAAAAAAGTCAGCAACAGCGTGCGGATGTGAGCACCATCTACGTCAGCGTCAGTCATAATTACGATGTGGTGATACCGCAATTGACCCGGATCGAATTCTTCGCCTTTGATGCCCAAACCCAGGGCTGTAATTAACGATTGAATTTCGTTATTTTTGTAGATTTTGGCGTCGTCGGTTTTCTCAATGTTGAGAATTTTACCGCGCAAAGGCAGGATTGCTTGGAATTGGCGATCGCGCCCTTGTTTGGCAGATCCGCCCGCAGAATCCCCTTCAACCAGGTATATCTCAGACAGGGCGGGGTCTCTGGAGCTACAGTCCGCTAATTTTCCAGGCAAAGGAGACGATTCTAAGACGGATTTTCGGCGCACTAAATCGCGGGCGCGGCGGGCTGCTTCAGCGGCCTTAAATGCCTGAATTGCTTTTTCCAAAATAGCGTCAGCTACCTGGGGGCGAAACTCCAAATATTCGGTCAATACTTCGCCTACCAAGGAATCAACAATTCCCCGAACTTCTGTATTTCCCAACTTAGTTTTAGTTTGGCCTTCAAATTCCGGATCGGGAACTTTGACCGAAATCACTGCTGTCAAACCTTCGCGAACGTTTTCGCCGGCGAGGTTGGGCTCGTTTTCTTTGATTTTGTTGCGCTTGCGGGCGATCGAATTCATCGTCCGCGTCAAAACAGCCTTCAAACCTTCTAAGTGCGTCCCTCCGTCGATCGTCCGAATGTTGTTCGCAAAACCCAAAACGTTGTCGCTAAAAGCATCGACGCACCACTGCAAAGCCACTTCTATTTGCACGTTATTGCGTTCGCCTTGCACGTAAATCACTTCTTCGTGCAGAGGCTGCTTTTCGCGGTTCATGTAGGCGATATATTCCTTGATTCCGCCCTCGTAACAGTAAGTTTCGATGCGAGGTTCGCCACTTTTGAGCAGTTCCAAACGGTGGTCGCTAAACGTAATTCTCACGCCAGCATTCAAGTAACCCAATTCTCGCAAGCGCCCCGCGAGTATAGTGTAATCAAATTCAATGCCAGTGCTAAATATTTGAGTATCTGGCAAGAAAGAAACTGAAGTGCCGGTGCGATTGCCTTTGTTCGGCTTGGCATTAAGTTCGGTAACGGGATTACCTCTTTCGTAGCGCTGTAAATGTTCTTTTTGGTCGCGCCAAACTGTCACTTCTACCCACTCGGACAGCGCGTTAACAACAGAAATACCTACACCGTGCAATCCTCCAGAAACCTTGTAGCCACCACCGCCAAATTTACCGCCGGCGTGGAGTACAGTCATTACTGTTTCTATTCCCGATTTGCCAGTCTTGGCAACGATGCCAGTGGGAATACCCCGTCCGTCGTCTGTTACGGTAACGGAACCGTCGGCGTTGATGTCAATCTCGATGTGAGTGCAGTGGCCAGCCAGCGCCTCATCGATCGAGTTGTCAACAACCTCGTAAACTAAATGGTGGAGTCCTCGCGGGCCCGTGGTACCTATGTACATCCCCGGTCGTTTGCGGACTGCTTCGAGACCTTCGAGAACTTGAATTTGGTCGGCGCTGTAGCTGCTGGTCATACAAAAATAGCTCCAATAATGAGGCTAAAGCCCCAAAAGCTTCTAAAATGGGAAAACTCCTAAAATTATAGCACAAAACCGTTAAAGGCGATGCTAGGGCTTTCTGAAGGGAAATTTATCGGGGGGACGGAGGGGAATAGTTTTGAGATTGCTTCGCGACTCCCCAGGCGTAGCGCCGTCAATCAGCGGAGGAAGAGAGGGGAAAGCATGGAGAGGAGAGGATTTAAGAGTTTTTATAGGGAAATGTGCGACAGCTTATGGCTAGATTAATTACGATTTGCGGGGCGACGGCGACGGGGAAGTCGGGAGTGGCTTTGGCTTTGGCGGGGCGACTGCAATCCTCGATCCTGAGTGCGGACTCTCGTCAAGTGTACCGCGAATTTGACATCGGAACCGCAAAACCGACGACGGTCGATCGCGCTTCTGTACCGCATCACTTAATCGACATCTGCGATCCGACCGAAACTCTGACACTCGCAGAATACCAGCAGCAAGCTCAAAAATTAATTGCTGCTGTCGATTTTCCTGTTTCTCCCCCCCTGTTGTTGGTTGGAGGGACGGGCTTATATACTAAATCGATTGTCAGGGGTTTGAAAATTCCGAGAGTAGCACCGATGCCCGAATTGCGATCGCAACTTGCGGAACTCGGACAATCTCAATGTTACGCGATGTTGCAGCAGGTCGATCGCTCTGCAGCCGAGAAAATTCACCTGAATGACCCAGTAAGAACTTTAAGAGCACTGGAAGTATTTTATGTAACTGGGCGCTCTATTTCCGAACAGCAGGGCGAAAATCCTCCCGATTATCCTATTTTACAAATTGGGTTGGATTGTGATATTGATGTTTTAGTCGATCGGATCAAACAGCGCACCGAACAAATGCTAGAACGCGGTTGGATCGATGAAGTAGAATATTTGTGTAAAAAATACGGCTGCGACTTGCCACTGTTGAACACGCTGGGCTATCAGGAAATCAAACAATATTTGGCTGGCGAGATTAAGCTTGAAGAAGCTAAAGAATTAACAATTTTGCACACGCGGCAATTTGCCAAGAGACAGCGGACTTGGTTTCGTGCTTATCCTGAAATTGAATGGTTTGATGTTAGTACACCAGATTTATTAGACCGAGTTTGGCGGAGAGTTGCAGAGTTTTGCGAACAATAAGGATTTTTTTACCGCAGAGGGCGCAGAGGACGCAGAGAAGGAGTAAGGAGATATGTAAGTGTTATTTTTGACTTAGTAAAATTTCTCTAATTCTTTCGCGAAACAAACGCACAGCAGCACGCTGTCCGATTGTTCTGCTTTGTTCGATGAAACCGGGGATTTCGGCAACGGGCAAAAACGGAAAAGCTAAACTACTATCGCACTTTTCATATTTCCCATCTACCAATTGATAAACTTGCAGAGATTCCCGGCGATACCTCCAGATTTCGGGCACGCCAATAGCAGCATAAATTGTAAACTTATTCACAGAATAATTTGTGTAATCTGACTCTATTGCTAAATCCGGCGGCGGGTCATTTGGCAAATTGATATTTCTGCCTCTAACTAAAGATTCATTTTGAATGTAGAAACAGGAATCAGGTTCGACAGCACAAGTTAAATCTTCTCGTTCAAGAGTCAGCGAACCCAGACTCCTAAGTTCAATTTCCAGCTCATCTACAATGGCTTCCACAAAGCTTTCTATCAGTCGTTTGGGTTCTTCGTGTTCTTCCAGTGGCATCCTGATTTCTAATACTCCTCCATCGTAAGCAATTCTCCAAGCTCTATCGTCCCCAACATCTGCCAGCAATGCTTTAAAAGTTGACCAACTGACACCTTTTAAAACAACTCGGTTTTCTGGGGTAGTTTGCTGCTCGACGGGAGTTGATGTTGTTGTTACCATTTAACAATTCCTTGGTAGCTTCATCAATTTTTATTGTAGTCGATAGACTGCAAATTTAAGGTAAAATTTACAAACATAGTGCAGGTATCGGGTACGGACACGGCACTCCCGTGTCCTGTATTTCATTTTCCGGAAGCGAAGAAAAAAGATTTTTTTTAATTAACCGCAGAGAACGCAGAGGGCGCAGAGAAAGAGAAAAGAGAGAAATTAATAATTTGAGGAACAAGCCGAAAAGCCTGTTCCTCAAATTACATCTCGCGTAGTTAATTAACTGTACAAACTAGCTACATATTCGCCGTAACCGTTATAAGGCAAAGTTGGGCGAGTTTCCCACGACCAACTGTTACCGGGGCCGACTATCCGTTCGCTGGCCTGCGACCATCTGGGGTGTGGCTTATCTGGTTCGACATTTGCTTCAAAAGCGTATTCGTTGGGGCCGATTGTATTCCAAAAAGTGGCGGGCTGTTTTTCGACAAATTCAATTTTGACGATCGACTTTGCGCCCTTAAAACCGTATTTCCAAGGAATCACTTGCCGCAGCGGCGCACCATTTTGTTTTGGTAGCCTTCGGCCGTACAAGCCTGTGGCAAAAAATGCTAAATCGTTGGCCATTTCTTCAATTCGCATACCTTCGGTGTAAGGCCAAGGATAGAATTGGGACATCAAACCGGGGCCGGGAGTTATTTTGGGGTCGTAAAATGAGGTGAAGCGAACGAATTTAGCTTTCGATTGCGGTTCGACATCAGCCATCAGTAATTTCATGGGAAATCCGACCCAAGGAACTACCATCGCCCACGCTTCTACACAGCGAAATCGATAAACTCGTTCTTCGATAGGAAATTTTTTGTAGAGGTCGTCAATATCATAAGTGCGGGGATTTTTTACTAAACCCCCTACTTCTACTTTCCAGTTTTCTGTTGGCAAAGCTTGAGCAGCTTGCCAAATAGATTTGGTGCCGCCGTATTCGTAAAAATTGTTGTATTTTGTAGCTAAGGCTTCGTCGGTAATCGCTCGATCGACTTTGGCAAAGGCGGAATTCCGGCTCAATCCCGCGTATGCTTGGGTTGAGCCTTTGTCCAGAGCCGTTTTTGAGCTATTACTGCTTTGACAACCTGTCAGCGGCAGCAGCGAAGCTGTCACGCCGGCGCCAATTAAATTTGTCATGAAGCGGCGGCGGTTGAGAAAGGCTGTTTCTGGGGTAATTTGTGGGTTGAGAATTTCCCAAGACTTGGGTACGCGAATTAAGGGCATAAGTAATAGTTAAAAGTTAGTAGTTAGTTTGGCTGAAGTTGCCTAAGTTTTAATCTGTTAGTCGATTTGAGATTTGAGAAAAAAGGTTTGAAATTGACTCCATAGAATAAAGAATCGCGGATATTTGGCAAGGCGTCGCGATTGCTTTGCTTTGCTGCGATCGCACAGAAAGTATTCGCAATGACAGTATAGCTTAATTCGGTAACAACTGAGATATTGCACCATTCTCAAGAACAGGCAAGATGCCTGTTCCACAAAGAATGATTTGATTGTGGGGTGGGCATCCTGCCCGCCCGTATGATCGACCTATTAAACCTCGCTCGCAGGAAAGTCAGCAATAATTTACGCGCGATCGACCCAAGCAATTGTGGCGAAAATCTGGGAAACAATTATGATCAAGCAAAGATTCCAATTATTTAATTTGTCCACAGGAAGCGGCACGCACCGCCCCGCTTTCCTCCCCCACTAGCAATAATGTCGGACGGGGGTCTCCAGCGGAAAGACAAATGAGTTACTGCACAAATCCCAATTGCCAGAATCCCCAAAATCTTGATCGCGCGACAGTATGCAAAAGTTGCGAGTCGAACTTGCTGCTAAAAGGCCGCTACCGAGTCTTTCACACCCTCGGTCAAAGTCTCACTTGCCGCACCTTCTTAGCAGTCGATGAAGACCAACCTTCCCAACCCCGCTGCGTCATTCAACAATTCTGCGGCTCAGCAGCAGTCGCCGACGGTCGCACCCAGCAAAACCGGACATTTCGCGGCTCGGCCTCAGTTCTCGACAAGTTGGGGAAACATCCGCAAATACCGAAACTGCTGGCATCTTTTGAAGTCGAAGGCTGCCAGTATTTAGTGCAAGAATACATCGAAGGCCGTAGTTTAGCCGATCGGCTTTCAGAAAAAGGTGTTGTTAAAGAAATTCAAATTTGGTATCTGCTGAGCGAATTGTTGCCAGTCCTGCAATTTGTTCACGAAAATCAACTGATTCACCGAGATATCAAACCGTCCAATATTATTCACCGCAAAACTCCCCAAGCATCCCCAGCTTTGGCAGGGAAAGATGATTTACATGGAGTGTCTCAGGAAAGTGCATCGGGGCTAGTTTTAGTCGATTTCGGCGCGACAATTCCGGCAAACAGCGGGCCGCTGAAAACAGAAACGGTGACAGGTTCTGCCGAATACGCGGCCCCGGAACAAATTAAAGGCCAAGCGATTAAAAGCAGCGACATCTACAGTTTGGGCGTCACTTGCATTCACTTGTTAACGGGAATGTCGCCCTTTGATTTGTTTGACATCAAAACCGACAGTTGGACTTGGAGAGATTATTTGAAAGTACCAGTTTCGGCGCGACTCGGCCGCATCCTGGATAAAATGGTGCAGCGAGAACCATCAAAACGCTATCGATCGACCGAGGCAATTCTCACAGACATGAAATACGGCCCGGCACCGGTAGACGTGATTCTCAGCAAACCCAAGTGGACTTTGGCCATCTGGGGAGCAAGTACGGTTGCCCTGCTGTCCGTAGTGCTGGGTTCTCGCTTGCCATCTCCTGCACCGCAGGCTTTCACTTCTGGTGAGCCTGTTTCTACCATTCCCGAAATTCGGTTCAATCCGCCCCCGATGCACCATTTCAGCCGTCAGGAATCGCAGTCAGGGCCCGCAGTACGCACTCTGGCGGATCAAGACAAAAACCCGGTTTGGGCGGTAGCAGTCGCTCCCAACGGTCGCGTGATTGTCAGCGGGAACAACGACGGCACAATTCACCTGCTGCACAAGCGTCATGGCAAGCTGCTCAAGGTTTTAGCAGGACACTTGGGGCCGGTGTGGTCGGTAGCTGTCAGTCCCGACGGCAGGACGATCGCCAGTGGTGGCGTTGACGGTACGATTAAATTGTGGAATTTCTATTCGGGCAGGTTAATTCGGACTTTGGACGGACACCAAGACGGCGTGTTCTCGGTGGTTTTCAGTCCCGACGGAGACAAGCTGGCCAGTGTCGGTAAGGACAAAACTTTGAAGATGTGGGAAGTCCAAGGCGGGGCCGAGTTGGAAACTCTTAAGCGGGTTTTTGATGAGGTGCAGTCGGTGGCTTTCAGTCCCGATCGACAAACTTTGGCGATCGGCAGCAGCGACGGTAAGATCAACCTGTGGAACTGGCAGACTGGGGAATTGAAAGAAACTCTTTGGGGTCATTCCGAGGGGGTTTGGTCTCTGGCCATCAGCCCGGACGGTCAAACTCTCGCCAGCGGCAGTTGGGACAAGACGGTGAAGTTGTGGGATATCAGCCCAAATAATCAGTCCCGGCAGTCCAACGGTTCTCTGCTGCGGACTTTGATCGGCCATTCCGACAAGGTTAAGTCCTTGGCTTTCAGTCCCGACGGAGACAAGCTGGCCAGCGCCGATTTGAGCGGCACTATCAAGCTGTGGCGCATGAGTCCCGGTGAGCAGTGGCGCATGAGTCCCGCCGACACGGTGGGCACGCTGAAGGGTCATTCTACTTGGGTGGAATTGGCTTTTAATCCTCAAGACAAAACTCTGATCAGTGGCAGTTTTGACGACACGATTAAGGTGTGGCGGCTGTCTCCTTGATTTTTTTGATCGCCCGTTCAATTAATTTTTGAACAGCTAGGGCGATCGAACATTTAGTTAATTGATCTATCAACACTTCCGACAGTTTCAATGCTGACGCATGGGTGTTAGAAACCCGGTTCCTAGGAGTTTTGCTAACAGGAACGAGAAATATAGTCAGCAACCGGGTTTGCGATCGTCAAGAGTGCGTCCAGGACTTTGCTGGATTTTATCTTGCTTTGAGCGGAGTTCTCTGAAACCCCTATTCTGCTGTTGGTAATCAAAAACTGTCCGAACTGTTGCAGGACTTACGCACAGCCTCAATATATAGTGTTTTATAGGGGCAAACCCCCCGTGGTTGCCCCCATACTTGGAATAATTGCGTAAGTCCTATGTTGCTACAAAAACAAATTTAAAATATCAAATAGTTAGAATATCCCTAGAAATCGCGGTTGTTAACTAACACTTGTGGTAAAGTAGTTTCGGCTGTTAAAGTAAAATCTATGACCGCAAATTCCGAGTTAGCAGAGCAGTATTTGTCAACGGGCGATAGCCTTCAGAAATCAGGAAAACTTGAGGAGGCGATCGCTCAATATCAAAAATTACTAGCCATTCCAGCAGATAATGCGATCGCACTCAACAAGATCGCAGAAATTTATTATACGCAACAGAAATATGTAGAGGCGATCGCCTCCTGTTACCAAGCACTTCGCCACCAACCGAATTTCGCCGCAGCCTACAAAACTCTAGGCAATATCCTGCAAGCCCAAGGCAAAATAGACGCGGCGATTCGCGCCTACTCCAAGGCGATCGAATTTGATCCTAATTTTGTCGAAGCCTATGTTAACTTGGGCAGTATGTTTTACAAACAAGGCCGGCTCGATGAGGCTATAACTTACTACCAAAAATCTATTGCTCTTCAACCAGATTTAGCCGTCGCTTATTGGAATTTAGGCAAAAGTTTGGAAGAGCAAGGTCGAATCAATGAAGGTTTATTTTATCAAAAAAAAGCTCTAAATTTACAGCCGGAGTTAGAAGGTAGAAGCAATTTAGTAAAAAATAGCACTTACTGAAGAGGAATGTTATAGTCAGAATAATTAAATCATTAACGATACAAGCTGGATCAACATGGAAATTAACCAGAATCCGCTCGAACTCCTAACGGCTAAAGTACAAGAAACTATTGCCGATATCCAAAACTTAGGCAACCAAATTGATGCAAAATTTGATGAAAGTGCAACTGTATTAACGGCGTGGGTACAATCAGCGCCAAGTTCAATTGTTAGTGCCGGGGCGATCGCCACTCAAGAAGCTTTTAAAATAGCACATAACATCCGTTTTGAGAACCTGCCAACAGATCTGCAAATCAAATTTGCGAGGGCTGGGATGCGTGACGGCATCCGAGAGGTTCAAGAAGCAGCAAAAGTATTTGAATCCATACCCGCCCAAATTCGTGCCCAAGGCCCAGAAGCAGTTCGCAACTTCTGTCAAGATAAAAATTGGAGTCACATCCAAGCCCACGTCAATGGAGGCGGAAGCGAAGCGGCTAACGGGATTTTTGAATATTTTTCGGTGAATCATGCTCGCGGTGGTGTAGACATGACTGCCGCAGAATTAGCAGTCGCTAAGCAAGTTTTAGCGGATGCAGCGTTTAAAGCAGCAGTTGCGGAAATCGTTGGGGCTGCAATGAAAGGGGCGATCGCCGCAGCAGTAATTGAGTTAATATTTTCGATCTTAGAAAATTCGCTATTGTGCGTTGAAGGCAAAATTACCCAGTCAGAGTTAGTCGAAAAAGTCGCCACTGCCACCGCTAAAGCTGGCATTGCTGGTGGTGTTATTACTGGTATTCTGTTAACACTGTGCATGATATTTCCCCCCATTGCCGCGCTTTTAGGTGCCGCAGCGATGCCCTTGGCGGTTGCAGGTATTGGTTTTATGGGAATTCGCGCTTGGGAAATCTTTTGTCACGGCGATCGACTATTTGGTATTACTGAACAAGCACAAAAATTTCTGGGAATGACTGAACAGTTGACAGTTGACAGTTGACAGTTGACAGTTATGATACCCGAATCAAACCGTTTATGAGGCGCGGATTTAAGAGTCTATTCATTAGGTTATTTATGTCCGCGCTTTTGGGTGGCGGTTGCTTGTAGAAACCTTTTCAGATGATTGGGAAACATAAATAGTATGGATTCAGTAGTAAAAACTCAAGATCAGCAGCATCCGCAATACAAGCGCGATCGAGCCAGTGTCGATACTTTATTAGCAGGAGAAGCAACCGACTACAATTTATCGGAATTAGCAAGATTAATAATTCGCTACCGAGGCTTTCCCGGCGCTAGAGATATTCAATCCCACTTAAAAGAAGTTCTTCAAAAATGGAATCATACCGAAGAAACTCTTTACGAAAAAACCCGTAAAATTCACGCCAAAGGTGAAGTTTACAGGAAACAAAAAAGCGATCAAGAAGATTGGCTTTAATCTCAAATCTGCAACTTCCAGGAAGAGCCTGGCAACCAGCAACAGTCAACAGTCAACAGTCAACCGTTAACTGTCAACTGTCAACCATTAACTATTTTCAAACCATCTCTGGCGAAACTTGCATAGCCGGCTGGGGCTGGAACTGGAACAGCGAATAAACCACATTGCGGCGGATATCCGTCATCATGTCCAAAAACAGCTCATAACCTTCAGTCTTGTACTCGATCAGCGGATCTTTCTGCCCGTAACCGCGCAGCCCTACAGACTCACGCAAAGCATCCATTTGTTGCAAGTGTTCCCGCCACAAAGTATCAATTTGTTGCAAAATAAAGAACCGTTCCGCATCTCGCATCAATTCAGCTCGGATTGCATTAACTTCCGCTTCTTTCATGTCGTAAGCGTTGCGTACTTGTTCGTGCAAGAAAGTTTTAATTTCCTCAACGGACAAATCTTCTAGCTGATCCGGTGTCATGTCAGCCAGCAAATAAACAAATTCCTTTACCTTGCTCACAAGTTTTTCGACTTCCCATTCTTCCGAAGGCAAATCGGGATTGATGTATGCTCCCACGATATCATCCATCGTTTGTTCGGCATATTTAATTACCTGTTCCTTGGAGTCCAAACCTTCCAATACTCGGCGACGTTCCGCATAGATTGCTCGACGCTGATTGTTCATCACTTCGTCGTATTCAAATACCTGCTTGCGGATATCGTAGTAGTAGGTTTCGACTTTTTTCTGAGCGCCTTCGAGGGAACGAGTCAGCATTCCAGATTCGATCGGCATATCTTCCTCAACACCGAACATCTTCATCATACCGGCCACCCGTTCACCGCCGAAAATCCTGAGCAAATTGTCTTCCAAACTCAAGAAAAACCGCGTAGAACCGGGATCTCCTTGCCGTCCCGCCCGGCCCCGCAACTGATTGTCAATCCGGCGCGACTCGTGGCGTTCGGTACCGATGACGTGGAGGCCTCCCAACTGCACAACTTCATCATGTTCGCTGCTGGTAAAAGCATCGTACTCGCTGCGAGTTAAATTGTAAGCTTCCCGCAATTTTTGAATTACGATGTCTTTGGTAGGGGCTTTTTCCGAGGCTACAGCCACAATGTCATCGGCTTTCAATTCCGAGAGCGATCGCTCGCCGTACTCCTTCACCGCCAATTCCACCGCCTCCACGAGCATTTGTTTGGCATTTTTCGATAGCTCCGTCGGGAAAATCTGCGCCGAAGCTTTCCAAGACTTGACCTTTTTCGCAGTTTGACCAAAACCTTGAGGTGCGGGGCGGCCACTAATACCAGGCACTTGCACCACCGAAAACCCTTCGTCATCCTCGGGTTGCACGATCCGGGGCATCAAATATTCTCGCAATTTGAGCCGCCCCATGTACTCAGAATTACCGCCCAAAATGATGTCTGTACCGCGTCCCGCCATGTTTGTGGCGATCGTCACAGCGCCTTTGCGTCCGGCTTGAGCAATAATTTCTGATTCCCGCTCCACATTTTCCGGTTTAGCATTCAGCAAATTGTGAGGAATTTTCCGTTCCTGCAGCAGGCGCGACAGCAACTCCGACTTTTCCACGCTTGTAGTACCCACCAGCACCGGCCGACCCATCTCGTGCATTTCCGCGCATTCTTGGGCGATCGCATTCCACTTCCCAGCCTCCGCCTTGTAAACCATATCCGAAAGGTCAGTACGGCTGGTAATCCGGTTAGTGGGAATCAGCGTCACTTCCAGATTGTAAATCTTCTCAAACTCCGTTTCCTCAGTCTTCGCCGTCCCTGTCATCCCCGACAGCTTCGGATAAAGCAAAAAGAAATTCTGATAAGTAATCGTCGCCAGCGTCTGAGTTTCCGGCTGAATTTCCGCCCGTTCCTTGGCTTCTATCGCCTGGTGCAAACCGTCACTCCAGCGCCGTCCCGGCATCACCCGGCCGGTAAACTCATCCACAATCACGACTTCGCGATCGGGAGTGACGATGTAGTTAATATCCTTAATAAACAATTCCTTCGCCTTAATCGCATTAAAAATGTAATGCGCCCAAGGGTCAGCCGGGTCGTACAAATCCGTAACACCCAACAAATTCTCAGCTTCACCAAACCCTTCATCGGTCAATAGCACATTCCGAGCCTTTTCGTCAACCTCGTAATGTTCTTCATTTTCCTTTCTCAGAGCAGCAGCTACCTCAGCTGCCCGCATATACTTTTCACTGGGGCGTTCCACCTGGCCGGAAATAATTAAAGGCGTCCGTGCTTCATCAATCAGCACCGAGTCAACCTCGTCAATCACGCAGAAATTAAAAGGACGCTGCACTACATCTTCCATGACAGTAGCCATGTTGTCGCGCAAATAATCAAAGCCGACTTCGCTGTTAGTGGCGTAGGTAATATCGCAGCTATAATTTTTCTTTCGTTCTACCTGATCCATGCCCTGCTGAATCAGTCCCACAGTCAATCCCAGGAAGCGGTGCACCTGTCCCATCCATTCCGCGTCCCGTCTTGCGAGATAATCGTTGACGGTGATGATGTGTACGCCTTTACCATTGAGGGCGTTGAGGTAAGCTGGCAGCGTCGCCACAAGAGTTTTGCCTTCACCGGTTTTCATTTCGGCAATTTGGCCTTTGTGCAGGATAATGCCCCCGAGGAGTTGGACATCAAAGTGGCGCATTCCTAAAACCCGTTGTCCCGCTTCCCGCACGACTGCAAAAGCCTCCGGCAAGATTTCGTCTAGGATCTCTTTCTCCTCGTTGAGAGATTTAGCTTTTGCCAGACGTTCTTGAAACTCCGCCGTTTTGCCTCTGAGGCCGTCGTCTGAGAGTTCGCGAATGTCTTCTTCCAAAATATTGATATCAGCTACCCAAGGCTGAAATTTTCTCAGTTTGCGCGCGTTGGGATCGCCTAGCAGATTTTTAAACATGGCAGGAGAGGCAGATTTTTAATAATTTAGCTATTAGCTTTCAGGGTTACGGGCTGTAGTGTTAGCCACAACATATACCCTCCCCGATTGTAGCAACCATTGGGTCTGCTAAGCCGTCGAAGGAGTCGTTGGGGGCGATCGATCGATTTTGGATTTTAGATTTTGGATTGAAGAATTGATTCCTCTTGCCCCCTCCCGATTAAGCAAATCATTTCCAGAAACTATTGAGTAAGGGCGTTATGCGGGCATTTTGTGGATTAGGTGTATAGCCCGAGGGCGGATGAGAAGATTTTAGAGCAACGGGAAGTCATTGTAATTATGTCATTCTGAGCGAAGCGAAGAATCTCGCTCGATTCTTCGGGGAGTTTACTTGCAGAACCCTTCACTCCGTTCTGCAAGTAAACTCCGGGTCGGGATCGGAATGACAGACAATAGATGCGTAAGTCCTGTACTCAACAAAACGGTTACTGATTTTTATTGACGAGCTTATAAGCTTGATAACCTCCGTAGGTTAAAAGTGCCCCTGCTGCCAGAATTCCTCCAACTGAGAGAGTCACTGGAGCAGTCACAATAGTTGTTGCTGTCGTTGTCAAGCCCAACCAACCTGCGACACCAGCAGCAGGCACTGTTGCAGTAGTGGCTATAGGTACGGTGGCAATTGTAATTGAACCCAATGACGAACCACCAAGTGCAGCGATTCCAGCGAGCCAACCGTTGTTTTCCATTTTTCTAACTATTGTGATAATTTTATATCTTATTTCATAATTTACTGCATATTTTATGGCCTGTCAATATCGAATTAAAACAAATTAGGATTTTCCAGTGTTTGCACCGGGCTGCAACGCAGCATTTTAAAATATCTATCTCAACTATCTCTAAATTTAGGACACACTTCAAACGCTAATTGCGATCCATAAAAACAAACATCAAACTCATTAAAAAAATTAGTTCGCCCTAAAAGAATCGGAATATTATTCACCCTAGTCCAGGCAAAACTAACTGAACTGGCTCAAAGTCCCCTACTTTTGCCAAGACTAATAATCCTTTCGTTTTAGCACTCGCTAAATTTCCTGCTAAAGTAACAGAAAATCTTTGGTCTTCCCAAATTGCCCCTAATTGCACCCCAACACTATAGGGCAAAACATTTACACTAGCTCCTGTATCTAGTAAACCCATAACCTCAACAGAACGATTTTGATAAGTTAGTGTTAAAGGCAGATACGGAACATCAGCTAAAACACCTGACTCATCTCGTTTAGGTTGAAAAGAATATCGCCTACCATTAAACATTTTGAGTTTTTTTTTGTTCTGTTTCTAGTAACTGCATTAATTGCTCTGCTGCACTATTAGAAGTATGCACCGAATACATGATTTCAGCAGATTCGTTGCCCATGACAATTCCTTCTTCTTTCGCCAATTCTGCTATTAAAAACAGCATCATCTGAAATTTATCAGTACGGGACAATTGCTGAAGTTGGGTTAATAATTCAAGATTTGACATAAAACGCCATTGAATTGGTTTTTTTATTTTACCACGACCTTGAGATTTAAACCACTCCAAAACAGTAGTGTCAATCTCTAATTCCTGAACAGGCAAGATGCCTGTTCCACAAAGAATGAATTTGATTGTGGAACAGGCATCTTGCCTGTTCTTGAGAATGGTGTAAGATGTGAGATTAACCCTACTCTTCAACAGGCCTGGGCACTTCGTAAGTCAAAAAGTCATAGGCCATTTTCGTATTCGGAAAAATTGCCTGCGCTTCCTTGAGCAAATCGTCTAGGACGATCGCATTCCCCGGAGCATAGCGCGGGCTAAAATGCGTCATAATTAACTGTTTCGCCCCAGCGATCAAAGCCACTTGAGCCGCCATTGTGGAAGTTGAATGCAGGCGATCAAATGCCATTTGAGCATCTTGATGAGCAAAAGTAGCTTCATGAACCAACAAATCAGCATCCTTCGCTAATTCCACGGCCCCGTCACAAAAAACCGTGTCAGTACAATACACAAACTTGCGCCCGATTTGATCCGGGCCACAAAAATCAGTACCTTTAAACTGTCGCCCGTCCTCTAACTTTACGGTCTTTCCTTGTTTTAATTGACCGTAAATCGGCCCAGAAGGAATACCCACAGCCTTTGCTTTTTCAACATCAAAATGTCCCGGACGGTCTTTCTCAGTTACTCGATAACCAAAAGCAGTAACTCGGTGCTTCAAAGGGCCACAGCTAACAATATATTCGTCATCTTCATAGATAACTCCCTCGTGAATTTTGTGTACCTTAACCGGGTAAGAAAAATGAGTTTGAGAATAGCGAACACCAGCTTGCAAATATTCTTCTAGTCCCGGAGGCCCGTAAAGATCGATGCGCTTGACATTCCCGGCCAAACCGCAGCTAGCCAGCAAACCCATTAAGCCGAAAATATGGTCGCCGTGCAGGTGAGTGATGAAAATGCGGCTTAGTTGGCTGACTTTGAGATCGCTGCGGAGAAACTGGTGCTGAGTTCCTTCGCCACAGTCAAACAGCCAGAGTTCCGCTCGCTGGGGCAAACGGAGGGCGATGCTGGAAACGTTGCGCGATCGCGTGGGTACGCCGGAGCTAGTTCCGAGAAATGTAATCTGCAAGAGTTAAATCACCTCAATTAAGTCTTAAAAAATATGTTACATATATCCAGAGTGCGACAAATCCGACCTATAGGAAATAGTCGCAGGCAGGAACCGGGATAAATCGCTGTTCCTGCGAACATCTCTTCGCTAAAATCATTTTTGACAAGCGTACAGAGTGATCCACCCAATTCTAACGTTTTGTTTCTTCCGTTCCCCTTCCTTTTTTCCTTGCCTTCCCTTAAAAATTCTTAAACTCATACAGCACAGGAGGAAAATTTTCAAATGCAGTCAGGAGTATTTTTTGATTCCGTTTTTTCGACATTAAAAAAACGCTACTTTTGGATTGCGCTGTTGTTTTGGCTGGCAATGGTAGCCCCAGCACAGGCCGCGCTGATCTTGCGAGTGGCGGTACAAGACGGGGCAAGTCAGGTAAAAGTCGGCAGTTCTACTAAGGCTGCAATCCGCGACGGTAGCGGGCGCAATTTGGGCGAACTGTCGGCAAACAGTTCTCAGTCGGCTCAATTTCGATCGGGAACAGTGGCAATTGGTCGCTGGGCGGCCAACCAAGTTTGGATCGAGCCGACGGGGAACGGTTATGTTTGGATTGGCGATCGGTGGTATCGGGGACGCACGCTTCTAGTTCCCCAAAAAGGAGGCTTGACTGCCATCAACTACGTCGATATCGAACAGTATCTCTACAGCGTTCTCGGCGCCGAAATGAGTGGCAATTGGCCTCAAGAGGCTTTAAAAGCGCAAGCAGTCGCCGCCCGTTCCTACGCTATCCACCAGCGCCTGAAAAGCGAAACCGAGCTTTACGATGTGGACAACACTCAGTCTTCGCAGGTTTACAAAGGACTGCAAACAGAATCTTCTGGGACTTATTCCGCAGTCGATGCAACCGCCGGCCAAGTTCTGGCTTACAACGGTCAGATTATTTTAGCCGTTTTCCACTCTGCGTCTGGGGGACATACTGAAAATGTCGAGGATGTTTGGACGGAACCCTTGCCTTACCTGCGTGCTGTTCCTGACTTTGACCAAGGGGCGCCGGTTTACCAATGGAAAGAAAGTTTTTCTCGGGCTCAAATCAGCAGTAAGATTTCTGGCGTGGGCAATGTGATCTCGATGAAGCCAGAACGCACTACCGCTTACGGCAGCGTTTTGAGGATGAAAGTAGTTGGAGATGGCGGTTCTAGGGTCATGACTGGCGCAGATTTACGCCGGGTTTTAAATTTGAGGAGTACGCGGTTTACCGTGATTCCTCAGTATGGGGGCGGTGGGAACCCAAGGAACAGTGGCCAAGCTCCTACCGGTTTTCAGGTTGCTGGCAAAGGTTTCGGCCATGCTGTAGGAATGAGTCAGTGGGGGGCATACAATTTGGCCAGACAAGGATACGGCTACCAGCAGATTTTGTTGCACTATTACCGAGGTGCTACTTTGGCTAGAATTGCAGTCCAGTAACTGCTGGGAATTGGGAATTGGGAATTGGGAATTGGGAATTGGGAATTGGGTCGAAAAGCATTGGGAATTGGGAATTGGGAAGTGGGGCGAAAAGCATCTTCGCCGAAAAGCATTGGTTATTAGAGCCAACAACAAATAACCAATAACTACTAACTACTGCCAACTGCCAACTGCCAATTGCCAACTAACTACATTAAGGATTGCTATGCAAAAGTGGGAGTATTTATTTGTGGATGCGAATATGTATCCTTTTGGAAACAAGCTGATTAGTTTATATGTAAACGGTGAAGAACAGCGAGATTGGAAACAAGGCTCGCTGCATCTATTTGTCAATCATTTGGGCGAGGAGGGATGGGAACTTGTGGCTCTGGATCACGACTCGAAGTATGACCAAAATTGTTTGATTTTTAAACGCCCTAAGCTTATTTAATAAAACTCGGAGTATAAAAACTTCTGACATCAATAAAAATTGATATTTTCCACAATTCTTAGCAACGGGCTAGAAGCCCGTTCCACACACAACAAAGATATTTTATTGTGGAACAGGCATACTGCCTATTCTTGAAAAGGATGCAAGATTTTAGTGTAACCTAACTTAACAACAAAAAACTGTTTTTTTCATTAGTATTACAAGTTGTCCGAGCGATCGATCCTGCGCTGCCATTCGGCATCTATTTTGGCTGACTGTTCTAGTTCTTGTTGGGTTAATTCGGTTTCTGTTGTATAAGCTAAGTCTTCTCCTGTCAGAACGTTTTCTGCTGCAAATTCCTGGGCGTAGGCCAGTTTTTTGAGCAAGTTGGCATCGGGTTCGTTTAATAACATTGCTCGCTGCTGACGCTCTTGATTGCGGGATTCTATCCGGCTATTTTTCCACTGAATCCAGAAGTAGCGAATTAAAGGAATTGCGAGAAATCCGACGCCGTAAATCAGGAGCATGGGATAAACAGCGCTGACGAAACCGATAAATCCACCGGCGAGCAAATTATTAGTTAATAGATTCCCCAAAACTAACGCACCGACAAGATTGACGGCTCCTAACCCTGCTGCGAGCATGATTTGTCCTGAACTGGCGTTGCTGAAACGCCACAGCATTTCTCGCAAATAAGCTGCTACTGGTTCAGAATTTCTCTCGGTGGCTGTGGTTTGCAATTGCGGGAAGTGGTACACTATTTCCCCTTCGGGACTGACTTCGGGGCGGCCGTCAAAACGGGCGAGGGCTGGTAACATATATTGTTCGTATTCTCGGGCGTATCCTTGTCCGAGATTGTCTAGATATGGGGCAATTTGTTCGGCGGCGACGGCACCTCGGTTGTTGCGAATTGCGGCGGCAATATCGCTCCACTTGCGCTCTTCTAGATTGTTATTGGGATTGCCGTCTCCAAATATAAAGGAGAAAACGGCTTCCAGAAAACTCATCTCGGGTTTTTGGCCGGTTAAGCGCGATCGCTGCTGGTGGTATCGTTGGTCGTGGTTCCAGTAAAATATCCCGCTTAAGTCGTTCCAGAAGTAGGGAAAAAACGAAAAGCCGCCGCCGCTGTCGCCCCCGCCGCCACCGTCTCCTCCTCCCCCGTTATTGCTGTCGCTGCTGGAGAGTAAACTGGAGACTAAAATAGTGATAGCAACAAAAATTAAGAGGATGGAAGCTACCAGCACTATGCCAAAAGATACTCGAATCAGGTAAAATAGAATTTTCCAGATTTTTTGCCACCATTCCTGCAATTGCAAGCGCAAGAATTTGTTTCGCAAAATATCTCGAAAGTTCTTGGGAAATAGGTAGGCAATGTCGCCGGATTCTGCTACTTGCAGGTTGCCGCCTGCTTCGGAGGCGAGGGTTAAGAGTTCTCGCTGGGCAAAATTGACATCTAATCCAGCTTTGGCCGCCACGTCTCCAACCGTAACGCGGTAGCCAAGTTGTTCGACGGCTTGCATAATGGTGGGATTCGGAGCCATAGGTTTCTCTCTGTGAAAATTACCTGGTTATTTTTATTATATATTGCGGGAATTCGATCGCGTTTTGAGACCCTGGTTTTTGATTTTTTTTGATGCTGCGCTTGACTTTGGAGCCAAATATTGCTAGTCTTTTGACCGATCGCCCGTAGGATGCGGCAAATAGGTTAAAGAAATGTGGTTTTTTTTGCAAGTCCGGCAAGAGTTATTTAAAATAGATAGGGCTTGCGCGGGCGTGGTACGCAAAGCCGTATTTTGAGGTTTGCAGTTGTGTCTCACAAGCCTTTTTAGTGTCCTCGGCACCACTCTCAACCCAAACAGTTGCAAAACTCTTAATAGGAAAACTTTACAGGCTAATTTTTCTGATTAGCCACTAACCAAAGAATCGCATATGCCAAGAACTCAACGCAACGATAACTTTATTGACAAAAGTTTCACGGTAATGGCTGATATCATCCTGAAGATTATGCCGGCGAAAAAGCAGGCGAAGGAAGCTTTTGCTTATTACCGGGATGGTATGTCGGCTCAAGCTGATGGCGAATATGCGGAAGCGCTGGACAATTATACTGAAGCGCTGAAGTTGGAGGAAGATCCTTACGATCGCAGTTATGTCTTGTACAATATGGGGCTGATCCATACTAGCAACGGCGAACACGATAAAGCTTTGGAATATTACAGCGAGGCCCTGGATCTCAATCCGAGAATGCCACAAGCGCTGAATAATATTGCTGTAATTTACCACTATCAAGGGGAAAAGGAAAAGGAAGCTGGCAATGTTGAAGGGGCGGAAGGGCTTTTTGATAAAGCTGCGGATTATTGGAAGGAGGCTATTCGCTTGGCGCCCAATAATTACATTGAGGTGCAAAATTGGCTGAAGACGACTGGCCGATCGCAGATTGATGTGTATTTCTAACTATGATGGGAATGGGGCATCGGGCAGAGTTAGTAGTTAATAGTTAGTAGTTAAGCTGTTCTGCATTTAAATTGGATGTCAAAAAACAATTAAACTCTTGTGGGGTGGGCGTCCCGCCCGCCTCGACCATGCAATTTAAATGCGCGACAGCTTAGTCGTTTCTCTAATAACCAATAACTAATAACCAATTCCCCATGCCCTATTCTCCATGCCCAATTCCCAATTCCCAATTCCCGATTTTTATGATTGACAGAGAAGAAGTTCGGAAAGTAGCGAATTTAGCGAGATTGGAATTAACGCCGGAAGAAGAAGAGCAGTTTACTGGTCAACTTAACGGTATTTTGGATTATTTCGAGCAGTTGAGTGAACTAGATACGAGTAAGGTGCAGCCGACAACGCGGGCGATCGATGTTAGTAATGTAATGCGATCGGACGATTTGCAACCTTTTGCTAAGGGAGAAAGTATTTTGGAGGGAGCTCCCGATCGCGATGGGGAGTTTTTTAAAGTGCCTAAGATTATGTAGGGTTCGCACTGCGTAGCTAACTGAGGGAAATCTTTTCAGGGGTTGGCTCCTATGCCCACCCCAAAAGCAGATTAAACTAAGTGTGGAACAGATAATAAGTAAGCCCGATAAAAGCCACCCCACAAGATTAAACTGATAGCAACCTAAAACAATCTCACTCATAGGGATAAATCTGTAACGTTCATTCTTAGGGTGACAAATAGTCATGTACATATTAATTGGTGGAGCAGGAATGATGGGGCTGGGTTTAGCCCAGCAGCTATTAAAACTCGGTCATACGGTTGCAATCATCGATGCCGACCCGCTTGCGTGTCGCTTTGCTCGCGAAAAAATCGGAGTGATGGCATTTGAAGGCAGTGCGGTGAGCACAACGGTTCTTCTGGAAGCGGGAATTAAACAAGCAAACGCAGTCGTTGCAGCACTCAGGGATGATGCACTGAATTTAGCGCTGATTACCCTATCGAGGAGCTATGGCATTTCCCATATTGTGGTGCGAATGCGCGATCGCGAATTCATGGAAGCCTATCGACTTGCCGGAGCCAGTCACATCATCAGCACGATTGATTTGGCAGTTGCATCAATGGCAAATGCGATTGAATACCCCCAAATCGAGTCTATGATGCACTTTGAACACGGGCAAGTCGAGGTACTAAAGCTGCCAGTTCCAGGCGATTGCAAGGTGGCAGGTCGCACCGTTGCTCAAATTGCTCAAGACCCTCGTTTTCCAACAGGTTCGCTGATTATTGGTTATCAATGCCATGCCTGCGCCAATCTGGAGATTCCGAACGGCAATACAGTTCTTGAAGCAGGTTCTACCATTCTCGTCGTCACTCGTCCAGAGCTAGTTCACCAGATGATTGATTACCTCGGCATTCGTGCTAGTCATCTGCCAACGTTAGAAGTTTCTCATCCAAATCTTTGATGTAAGGATGAACCAGATCCTCTGGGACAATTCGCTTGCGGAGGGCATCGCTAACGGCTCCTTTTTCTGCTAAAAGTAATCGCCGTCGAATCGTATCTAGCCCGCTGCGATCGCCCTGTACTTGCCTGGCCCGATGTTTATTGTAGAGATCGCGCAGCACTCGCTCAGAGTGTGCTACTCGTGCTTGATATGATGCCCATAACTCTTCGTAAACTGCCTTCGGTAACACGCCAGATTTCAGCAAACTATCTAGCTCATCTTGAGCCGCTTTGGAAGCGATCAACTGAATCTGTAACTGCCCAGCTTCCTGCATTACATCAGAAACACGGCTAATTTTTAGTCGTTTTACGATCCACGGTAAACTTAATCCCTGTCCGACCAAGGAGAATAAAACTGCACCGAACACCAGGGCAATGATGTTATCCCGTCCTGGTAGGGTTAATGGAATCGCAAGAGCTAAGGCCATTGAGAGAGACCCTTTAATATTCCCTAAAACCAAAACGTGCTGCCAGCGTAGCGGAATGGGACGATCGAACCAGCGCAACCCCGCTAATAACAAATAGACCGAGAGAATCCGTCCCAGTTGATAGGCCAGAATGACGAATAAAATGGATGGCAAAATTCTCCACAGCGTCAGCGGGTTAATTTCAATTCCAATCAGCAGGAAAATAAACGTATTGACGCTAAAACCAGCGTATTCCCAGAAACTTAGCAAGGTAATCCGATCCGAGGCAGACGAACTGCGAGGCAGCCCAAGGTTGCCAAAAACAAGTCCGGTGATGACCACCGCCACTGCGCCCGATACGCCTAAAAATTGTCCGATTTGGAAGGTTCCCAATGCGAGAGCGACGGTTAGCAAAAGGCTACTCAACGGATCGTTTAAGCGAACAAATATCGGCACGCTCAAGTAACCTAAAACACCCCCGACCAGTGCCCCACCTAAGGCAACCACGAGCAGTTCCTTCACGCCTTGTATAGCGGTGAGAGAGCCTGTCGCATAAATGACCAAAAGCAAATTAAATGAAATTAGAGCAGCCGCATCATTGAACAGAGTTTCTCCTTCCACGATGGTAGATAGCCGGGAAGGCACACGGATCTCCTTAAAGACCGCGATCATCGAAACTGTATCAGTGTTTGCCAGAATGACTCCGATCAGCAACGCCGGAATCCAGTCTAGTCCTAGCCCAAATTTAACCAGAATAGCGATAATTGCTGAGGAAAAGATCGAGCCTGGACCCGCCAGCAGCGCGATCGGCTTAAAGGTGCTGCGGAGACGGCTGATATCGGTATTGATAGCTGCTTCAAAAATCAGAATTGGTAGAAAAAGATTTAATACTAAAGATGGGTCTAAACCAATTCGACGCGACAAGAGCTCAGTAATGGGCAAGCCTGCTAACACTAAGCCCGTCACATAGGGAATTCGCAACCGTTGGGTTACGAGTGCAACAACAGTTGCAATCAGCAGCAGAATGATCAAGATTATGACCAATTCAGGAATGACTCCTGCCGTTTGGCTATTTGTAGCAGGCTCGCTGCCCAAGGGAGTTTGTTGCGCTACAATCGACTCTATCACCGATACTCCTGGCATAAACTCGTTTTCCTCAAATAAATTGACAGATTAACTACGGTTTTAGTCTACAGGAAACGGTTCACTCTGTTGTAGGCGTAACTGCAATTTATGTGGTGTATTTGGATGAATGCCGATGAAGCTGAAACAGCATTTCTGGGTTGGTTAGGCGATCGGGGCGATCGTCCTGCAGCTATTGTTGCGACCAAACTACCTCACAAAGACAACAATCTGATATCGCTGCGATGTCATTACCTCCTGTTGAACCCAAACTGCCTTAAAAAGCAACAATCTGATACTGAGCGTAAAACTTCACACTTTGGGAGCATCTCATATTTGTTAAAACACTTCTTCTGGCTCCTTTCTTCTTCCTTCTTCCTCTTTCTTCCTCGCTCCTAGCTCGCAACTCCAATTTCTAGCTTGGCTGCAAAAGTGAGATCCTCCCTCGCCCTTTCTTACCTTAAATTTATGTAGCATCATAGACACGCCACGTCAGAATCTCCCAACGTTTAAGGACAGGTTCAGCAATCACGATCTCATTTTCTCTTGCCTCCATGACGATCAAATAATCTCCCTGGTTAAATCTGTCATTGTAAATTCTTGCTTGTTCTTCTGGCACCAACCATCCTTGAAGTGCGCCATATAGACCGCCAGCAGTTGCAGCAATCCCACTTCCAAAGAAAGTTGCTAAAATGCTTTCCACCGCTAATGCCTGACCAATACCGGGAATTAGCAGGCTGCTGAGTCCAACAATTAAGGCTAGTGAACCTAGTCCTATGCTGCCAGAGATCGCGCCTACTTGTGCACCTGCTGCTCTTGTGATTAAAATTTGCTGCACGCCCAGAGAGTCCAAATCATCATTGTCTGAAGGTTTAGCAATCACTGAAATCTTGTGCATGGGGAAGCCCCTGCTTTTTAGCTCAACTAGCGCCTGTTCTGCGTTTCGATGATTAGTAAATAGGCCGCTAGCACGTTTGATATTTTGGTAAGTCATGAGAAATATTCAATATTCAACGCTACAAAATGGGTAAATAATGTGTAAAGCCGCTTTGAATGGGCACATCAAAAAAACCACTTAGTTCAGAGGTGCAAAACGCTTTAGCAAAGCTGACAAAGGAATCATTGGCAGTCCGAATCCGATACAAATTAAGCCTTGGATTGTGTTCAAAGCTTCTGTGTCGAATAACTGATTCATCATGCCCCATTGGCTAAACAGGAATTGGAGAATGAAAATAGCCCCAATGCCGATCGCTACCGCATAGCCAACCGATTCATCTTTACCGCGTAGTTTGGCGACGATCGCCGGAACGAAGCGACTGATGCTTAATAGGTAAAAAGCTTCGGCTGCAACCAATGCTTGAATTGCCATCGTCCGGGCTAGAGCTTCATTGCCTGTGGTTTGGACGATCCATTCAAACATCCCAAAGATCGCAATCCAGTTAAATACCGAAACTGTCAGAATTCGAGCCGTCAGCCGGCGAGACAGCAGCGGTTCATTGGCCGGTCGAGGTGGATGTTGCATGACATCGGGAGAGGGCGGCTCAAATGCTAACGGTAAGCTTAATGCAACTGAACTGACCATATTCAGCCAGAGAATTTGTACTGGCAAAATGGGTAGCGGGGTTGCCAGAAGTACGGCAATCAAGATGGTCATGGACTCTCCACCATTCACGGGCAGGATGAAGGCGATCGCCCGCAGCAGATTCTTATAAACCGTGCGTCCTTCCTCAACTGCTTTCTTGATCGAAGCAAAGTTGTCATCCGTCAGAATCATATCTGCGGCTTCTTTTGTGACTTCAGTGCCCGTGATGCCCATCGCTACCCCAATATCAGCTTGCTTCAGGGCGGGAGCATCGTTAACTCCATCTCCAGTCATCGCCACAATCTCGCCCTGAGACTGAAGGGCTTCGACAATGCGGAGCTTTTGCTCTGGCGCTACACGAGCAAATACACAGCTTTGTTCAACAGCATTAACTAATTCCTGCTGATTCATTTGAGCGAGTTCTTGACCCGTAAAAACGGGAGCCTCTTGGGTTTGATTTAGTCCCATTTGTTGCGCGATCGCTGCTGCTGTTTTGGCATGATCGCCCGTAATCATCTTGACCTCAATTCCAGCCGTCCGACAGGCTTGAATTGCCTGAATTGCTTCGGGGCGAGGCGGATCGATCATGCCTTGCAGCCCCAGAAAAGTTAACCCTTGCTCAATATCAGAATGCTCAACTGAAGATTGGGAAGCGGGTACAACTTTCTTGGCAAGTGCCAGAACTCGCAGCCCTTTTTTCGCCATCCTCTCCACGGCTTGCTCGATCGGCGCGGGGTTGAGGGCGATCGCCTCTCCCTCTTCATCAAGCATCTGGCGACACCGCTTGAGAATTGCCTCGATCGAACCCTTGACATAAATCAACCGTTCTGGATGAATGTCATGTAAGGTTGCCATGTATTGAAACTGCGATTCAAACGGCAATGTATCGAGCCGGGGAAGCGCTTCCTCTAGTTTCTCAGTAATTAACCCCGCTTTTTGGGCTACCGCAACCAGCGCCCCTTCCGTCGGGTTGCCGACTACAGTCCAGTTTCCATCTTGCACTTCTAGATGCGAATCGTTGCACAACAGTCCTGCTTGCAGGCATTCATATAAGGCAGGTGCGTTCGCCAGGTCAACCGAGTGTCCATTTACAGAAATTTTCCCGTCTGGTGCATATCCTCCACCGCTAACCCGATATCGCTTTCCACCGGCATCGATCTCTTGAACAGTCATTTGATTTTCTGTCAAGGTTCCGGTTTTGTCGGAACAAATCACGGTGGTGCTGCCCAGCGTCTCAATTGCCGGAAGTTTGCGAATAATGGCGTGCTGCTTTGCCATTTGGGAAACCCCGATCGCCAGTGTCACCGTTAAAATCGCGGGTAAGCCTTCAGGAATTGCGCTGACGGCAAGTGCTACAGATGCCTTGAACACCTCAACCCAAGAAAATCTCTGGGCAATGCCTGCGGCAAAGGTGAAGGCAGCCAAACCTAAAATGACATAGAGCAAGGTTTTGCTAAATTTGTCAATTTTGCGACTCAGTGGGGTTTCCAACGTGGTACTTTGCTGCATCAGTTGGGAGATGTGTCCGGCCTCGGTCATGTCACCAATGCTGACGACCAGTCCGCGTCCCTGTCCAAACGTTACCAGGCTTCCGGTATACGCCATGTTCGTGCGATCGGCCAGTGCAGCGTCTGCCTCTAGCGCCTGGGAGTCCTTCTCAATCGGGACAGATTCTCCCGTTAACCCTGACTCATCGACCTGTAAGTCACGGACTTCGATCAGCCGTAGATCCGCAGACACTTTATCCCCAGAAGACAGCAAGACGAGATCGCCAGGAACCAGTTCGCTGGATGAAACCACTTGCTTTTGACCGTGGCGGAGAATGGTTGCTTCGGTGGTAACTGATTTTGCTAAAGCGGCGATCGCATTCTCTGCCTTTGACTCTTGAACGAAACCAATGGTGGCGTTAGTCAGAGCAACCCCAAAAATTACCCCTGAATCAATCCACTCTTTCAGAAATGCTGTAACTATCCCAGCAGCTAACAAAATGTAGATTAGCGGCTGATTCAGTTGCTGAAAAAATCGCAACCAGGCACTTTGCTGTTTCGGAGCCGTTAGTTGATTGGGGCCGAGGCGATCGCGCCGTTGGGCTGACACGTCGGAAGATAGACCTCTTTCCAGGTCAGTCTCTAAAAGCCGAGCTACTTTCTCGACAGAGAGGTGATGCCAAGAGTGTTCTACTAATTTTTCTACATTTGTTGCAGTCATAACGCTTCTTGTCAAGCCAAGTGCTTCTCTGTTTTTTGGTCTTGTTTCTAGCGTCATTGATGAATGTGAGCAAAAAGTGATGGACTGATTTCTGTTACTCACATTTGGATCACATTTGCTTCCTATACTTAGGAAGAGAACCGATTGAGATAGCTTATGGACTTGCAAACCTTAGTTCACTGGATTTGATTTATTGTTGCCTTTTATGAATAGGCTTGTCAAAAGCATTACTTTTGATAGATGAACTATCGTACATTCGCTTGTTAAGTTGAAAGGCTCAAAGACTTCATGCTGAGTTTTATCAGCAAAATTGCGTTTTACAACAAACAAAACAAACAAAAAATATGCAATTATTAAAGCTATTGGTGCAAGGAATCAGCGTCAGCACTGTTGCAATTTTGGGTTTAGGTGCTTGCACCCCCCCCAATACTTCACAGACAACTGTTCCATCTACTTCTGCTCCCACAACTGCCACTGGAAATACGACTGTTCCAACCGCTTCGGCGCCTGCAACCACGACCGCACAGACGCCTCAGAATCAAGACATTGACGATATTGCCGATCGCGTAGAAGAGGCCTTAGACTCCGATGCCACCCTCAAGCAATTCGATTTGGACGCAGACGATCGGGATAATTCGATTGTGTTAACAGGGCGCGTTCAAACGGCAGAACAAAAAGCATTGGCAGAACAAATTGCTCGGCAAACTGCACCGAATATTTCGCTCAATAACCAAATCGTCCTTCAGTAGTTCCTAAGAGTGAAGTGGCAAGAGCATTTGGCGCTTCTTGCCACTGAAAAAAATGCGCGATTGCAGAAAGAAAACCTATGGATTTAACAACCTTATTTGACTGGATGCGATCGCAATATTGACACAATAGCCTCATTCAACTATCTCGTAACGGACTAACTGGCGAACATTTTGACGCGATAACTGTAGTTCTTGCGCGATCGCTGTCTCTATCTGGGTTGCGTCAGTCATTGGCAATTCTAATTCCAATCGCTTCAAAATGGGTTCTGCTGTTTCTACCGCAACCTGGGTTGTTCCTTGTTTTCGGTTAATCACCGCGTTGATCAGCAATATATTGACAGACACCGTTGCTTTAAGCTGGGTATCTGCCTGAAGTTTATTCTTTGCGATCGAGGGTTGTTGTAATTCTTGAGCCATTAGGAAACTGGAGCTAACCCAAAACGCGATCGCCACAAACGGCAATGGCACCCAAAACTCTGCGCCTGATGCTTTTAGCCAACGTTTAGTTACCTGCCACATACTACACCTATCTGTTTTAAACGCTTGGCCTGCGATCTATTTGCAATTTAGTGGAGCGATCGCTCTGCTGAAATCCTACTCAAGAGAGATGCGTGAACTGTTTTAGTTCGATATTAACACCACTCAGCGATGTGGGCTGAACAAAATTACAGCGGTTCCAATCAAGGAAATTGTAACACCAAGCAAGTCCCACTTATCTGGCTTAACTCCTTCAATCAGCCACAACCAAACCAGAGATGCAAGAATGTAAATACCGACCTAGGCAGCATATACTCTTCCAGCGTTTGAAGCATTGACTTGAGTTAGAGAAAGCGCAAAACTTATTAAAGCTAAAATGCCTGGAAAAATCCACAAAATACTCTTTTCAAGTCTCACCCATGCCCAGAAAGCGTAACATCCAGAGATTTCTCCGAGAGCTGCAAGTAGAAAAAAAGCAAGTGTTGGCATTTTTAGATTAATGCTTAAAATAGGTAAATTCCATCAGCATATAAATGTTATAAGCCAAATTAAAGAAATATATGAGAATCCTACTTGTGGAGGACGACCCAAAGCAACTGATGCCGCTTCAAACAGTGCTGTCTCAGGCAGGACATAGCGTAGATGGGGTAAAAGATGGAGAGACGGCGCAGTGGCTGTTATCAGAAAAAGATTATGATTTGTTGATCCTGGACTGGATGTTGCCACATATCAGTGGGGTAAATCTCTGTCGTCAGTATCGAGCCGCAGGGAAAACAGCTCCGGTTTTGATGATCACGGCAAGAGACACCACGCCTGAAAAAGTGACCGGGTTAGATGCAGGTGCCGATGATTATCTCGTGAAACCGATCGATTTGGTTGAATTCATGGCACGAGTGCGGGCATTAAGACGGCGATCGCCCCTTTGGCAAGGAGATACGCTCAGCCTTGAGGATCTGCACCTCCACCTCGATACTCTGACTGTTGAGCGACAAGGTGCAACCGTTACCCTCTCCTGTCGCGAGTTTCAGTTGTTAGAGTATTTTATGCGTCATCCCCGGCAAGTTTTGACTAGGAATCAGATTGAACAAGGCGTGTGGGAATGGGGGACTGAACCAGAGAGCAATGCGATCGCAGTTCTAGTTCGCAAACTCCGCCAGCGCTTGCAGGCTGTAGGATCGGCAGACTGGATTGATAGCATTTACGGTATGGGTTATCGCCTGACTTCCCCTGAAAAGTAACGATCGTAAAAGCAAACTGTGTTCAATCAAAGTCGTCGCAATCTGGCTCGTTGGTTCACCCTCTCGATGGGAAGCATTCTCGTGCTGTTTGCGGGGGTGATTTACCAGATTGAGGTAAAAGATAAACTAGAAGCCGTTGACCTACTGCTCTATGACAAGGCTAGAGTCATGGCAGCCAGCGTGCATTATGAAGTTCGCAAAAACCAGAGCCAGGTCGATCTGAGTCATGTCCCCTTGTTAGGCAGTGGGTCTCATCCCCTTGCAGAAGATCTGATGTATGTACGCTGGTATAACGCACAAAGGCGGTTAGTTCGTTTTTTTGGGACTCCTTCATCAGAGCAGTTAAATACGCCCTTTGGTTATGTCACAGTTCGATCGACCGATCCACTTTTGGGAACAGGAATCTGGCTGCGTCAGGTGACATTGCCCGTTGAAGGTAGAACTGGGATACTCGGTTATCTTCAGGTTGCAACTCCCCTGACAGAAACTCAAAACGGGCTCACTCAGCTTCAGATTGTGCTAACTCTCGCTGTCCCGATCGCACTGGGCTTAATTGCCCTCACAGGTTGGTTTCTCAGCGGGCTGGCCATGCAACCGATTCGGCAAGCCTATCAACAGCTTCAGCGCTTTACAGCCGATGCCTCTCACGAGTTGCGATCGCCCCTCTCTGCCATTCTCACTAATGCCCAGCTTGGGTTGCTCATCGCGGCTGATGATTCGCGTTACCATCCTCCCTTAGAAAACATTGTAGATAGCGCAAAATCAATGGGAGCGCTGGTGAATAATTTACTGTTGTTGGCTCGTCATCAAGGGCGACTTACGCCGGAATCGCTCAAGTTAATCAATCTCAACGAGTTGCTGAGCAATTTAGCAACCCAGTTTGTCGCACTTGCAGAACCCCAAAATATCAAACTTACCTGCGAATCACCGGCACAGCGGATTGAATTATTGGCCGACCCCGATTTGCTGCGGCAAGTAGTCGAAAACTTGCTTTACAATGCCTGTAAATATACTCCCGTTGGCGGAACTGTAAAGATACGCCTAGTTCTTCATTCCAATTTGGCAGTCATTCAGATAATCGATACGGGAATCGGTATTTCAGAAGCGGACTTACCCTATATTTTCGATCGCTTCTATCGGGTGGACACTGAGCGATCGCTCGATAGTGGTGGATTTGGACTAGGGTTAGCGATCGTCCAACAGATTGTCCAGGCCCATGGTGGAAAAATTCATGTGACGAGTGAAGTGGGCAAAGGCTCAACGTTTCAGATTGAACTGCCGCTCAAACCTTATCACTAAGTCGCCTCAAACGAGAGAGAAGGTGCACTCTGCTGTAGGCGTAACTGCAATGTATTTGGTGTATTTGGATGGATGTCGATGGAGCTGAAACAGCATTTCTGGGTGGGTTGGGCGATCGCCGCGATCGTCATTACCTCTTGTTCAGAGCAAACTACCTCACAAAGGCAACAATCTAATACAAAACGTGAAACCTCACTGAGAACAGTTACGTTAGATAAAACAAAAGTTGTGATGGGACAAACAGTATATGTCCCTATTTACTCGCATATTTATCACTACAATAGCCAGGATAATGTGATGAATTTGTCAGCCACGCTCAGTATCCGCAATACGGATCTGACGAATTCGATTATTATCACTTCTGTGCGTTACTACGATACTGATGGGAAATTGATTAGGCAGGACATTAAGAGTCCAGTAGAACTCAAGCCGCTTGCTTCCACAGACTTTTTCATTGCAGCAGAGGATACAAGTGGAGGGTCAGGTGCAAACTTTATTGTGGAGTGGGTTGCAGAAAAAACGGTTTATGAGCCTGTCATTGAAGCTGTCATGATTAGTACCTCTTCTTCTCAGGGCATTTCATTTGTCAGTCCCGCTAAAGTTCTCAAGCAACACAGTATACCCAAGTAATTTTAGAGGTTTCAATTATTTCTTTACAATGAAGTTGGGGACTAGCCTAGAAGGGATTGAGGGATTGCTAGCCAAAGGTTGTAGTTTGTAAATAAAATGTCTAGATGTTCATATAAAATAAGCTTCTTACTCAGTTTGTGTGGCAATTTTTGTTAAAAAACTGCCATCAATTACAGCCATAAATTTCTGTTACCTCTTCAATCGGCTGAGAAAACATTGATTAAATGGTGGAAACTTTAAGTTTTTGTAAAAATGACAATTATAGATTTTTTAGCCTTGCTTAATTAGGATCTTAAAAAAATATTTTCAAATCCCAAAGCTTTGTGGATATCGGTTTTTATGATTTTTCTCTTTAGCTGTTTATACCGTAAATCAGCAACGCCGATTTTTTCACTCAAACAGCTATAACGACTGAAATTGGGGAAGTTAGCTTTACCTTGTTAGAAGTAAAAACGTTGAAAATAAAATTCATAAAAACTTTTCTTGGGGTTGACTAATTCCCGACATTTCTTGTAAGATTGATTAAACAATAATATTCATTAGGCAATCTGTTAAGCGTATGTGTTTGTTTGGTTTAACCTAAAAGAGTACATTTTATTCGATTTTTTTATCTCGGGTTTCACTCATTTTTGTCGTTTCTGTGCTGTACCGCGTTACCGAAGCTTGCCGTAGGCATCGCATTCCCATCTAAAAACTGTTAGGAGTATTGTCAATGCACAACAGCTTATATGTAGGATGTACAGCCCTGCACACCTTACCCCTATAATTCGCAGATCAAACCACTTTCTTCGTAACTCCTATATATAAATTTTCTAAAGTGTGAGAAGAGGTATAATATTTATTGCGTGGTGCAAACATTCAAAAAAAAAATACAAGCAGAAATTTAAAATCTAAAATCGAATGAGTTACTGTTTAAACCCCAACTGTTCCAAGCCCGAAAACCCGGATACAGCCAAAATTTGCCGAAATTGCCGGTCAAAACTGCTGTTGCGCGACAGATATCGGGCCATAAAGGCGATCGGACAAGGAGGTTTTGGCAGAACATTACTCGCCGTTGACGAAGACAAACCATCAAAACCCCGCTGCGTCATCAAACAATTCTTACCCCCAGAAACCCAACTCATCCCATCAGCCAGCAATCGCAACAGCAAAAAAGCAGCCGAACTTTTTGAACAAGAAGCAATGCGATTGGATGAATTAGGGAAACATCCTCAAATCCCCGAACTCTTAGCCTATTCCATCCAAGATAACCGACAATATGTAGTCCAAGAATTTATCGACGGACAAAACCTAGCACAAATTGTAGCAACAGAAGGCACGTTTACACAAACTCAAATTCAAGACTTACTCAACAACTTATTACCCGTACTTCACTTCATCCATTCCCACAACGTTATTCACCGAGACATCAAACCCGGAAACATTATCCGCCGCGCCGACAAACAATTAGTTTTAGTAGACTTTGGCGCAGCAAAAATTGCCACAGGTACGGCTTTACTCAAAACAGGAACCAGCATCGGCAGCCCCGAATACATCGCCCCCGAACAAGCCAGAGGCAAAGCATTTTTTACCAGCGATTTGTACAGTTTAGGCGTAACTTGCCTTTATTTGCTAACTCAAGTTTCGCCATTTGACCTGTTCGATCCGGGCGAAGATGCCTGGATTTGGCGGCAATATTTGGCAAACAACCCGGTGAGTGAAGAACTCGGCAAAATCTTAGACCAACTGATTGAAAATGCTACGAACCGTCGCTATCAAACGGCTGTTGAAGTCTTAACCCAACTGAATCCAGAAGCATCTAGTAAACTCACCATTCCTCAAACAATTACCAAAGCAGTCAAACCTGCATCCAATCCCAATCCGCCCCCCCATCCAACTCATAACTGGCAATGTATTCACACCTTAACCGGACACAAAAACTTAATTTCGTCTGTAGCTTTTAGTCCTAACGGAGAAGTTGTAGCCAGCGGCAGCGATGACAAAACAATCAAGCTTTGGCAAGTACAAGACGGGCAAGAAATAGTAACTCTCGCAGGACACGCCAACTCAGTTCATACAGTAGTTTTCAGCCCCGACGGAAAGACACTTGCCAGCAGCAGCCACGACAAAACAATCAAACTTTGGCGGATGAAAGACGGGCAAGAAATCCGCACGCTTGCAGGTCACAGCAACTCAGTTTATGGATTAACTTTCAGTCCAGACGGCGAAACTGTGGCTAGCAGCAGTTGGGACAAAACAATCAAACTTTGGCGGGTGAAAGACGGGCAAGAAATCCGCACATTTAGCGGCCACATTAACTTAGTTTACTGCGTCGCATTCAGTCCAGACGGAGAAACTTTGGCTAGCAGCAGTTGGGACAGAACCATTAAGATTTGGCGAGTCAAAGATGGCAAGCTAATTCGCACGCTGACTGGTCATACAGACTGCGTGCGTTGTGTAGCTTTTAGTCCCAATGGAGAGTTTCTAGCAAGCGGCAGTCACGACAATACTATCAAAATTTGGTGGATCAAAGATTGGCAGGAAGTTTTAACAATTGCAGGTCATTCTTGGTATGTAGATTCGATCGCGTTTAGTCCCGATGGCGAAGTAATTGCCAGCAGCAGCAATCAAACTATCAAGATTTGGCGGGTCAAAAATGGTCAAGAACTTTATAATATTGCGGGTCATACTAACTCTGTCTATTCGGTTAATTTTAGCCCCGAAGGAGAGTTTTTGGCTAGCGGCAGCAGTGACAAAACTATTAAGATTTGGCAGAATATGATGTTTGTTTAATTGCCCATAATTAAAGTTGTAAGTCATGATAAAGATTGTAACCAAAAGATTTATGCTGCGTGACTTTGTAGATTCCGATCGATCGCCATTCTTGGAGTATCAAGCCGATCCGCGCAACCAGACATTTTACGAACCCGATCAATCTAGTCCCGACCATGCCGCACGTTTATTCGAGATGTTTCAGGCCTGGGCTGCCGATCGCCCTCGACTCAATTACCAACTGGCGATCGTACAACGACAGGAACCTTACGCGCTTGTCGGTTGCTGTGGACTGCGGGGAAGATTGTCTGAAACTGGCGAGATGGAATTTGGTCTTGAACTGGCACCAGACTATTGGGGGCGATATGCCTACGCGATCGAGGTGGGGCGTGCGCTGCTCGACTTTGGGTTCACGGAACTCGATCTGAAGGCCATCTCCGGGTCTACTGTGAGTGCAAATACCCGGATCGCTCGGTTGGCCGAGTGGATAGGAGCAGAGGTGGTTGCTACCCGCCCAGGCTCATCATGGATGTCCGATCGCGGTTGGAGCGAGGTTCATTGGCGGATTGCACGGGCGCAATGGGAGCATCGTACTCTGCGGCACGGCCGATAATATATGTTTTTTTTGTGAACGGTTTATGAATGAGACAGCAGCCAATCAAATCCGTCAGCAGGTGGAAGCTGTGTACCGATCCGAGTCGCGTCGCGTTTTAGCCACCCTGATCCGCTTGCTCGGTGACTTCGATCGCGCCCAAGAGGCGATGCACGAAGCCTTCGCTCTGGCCCTAGCGCAATGGCCCCGTGACGGCATTCCTGCTAACCCGCGATCGTGGCTTGTTTCAGTGGGTCGCTTTAAAGCGATCGACACCATCCGCCGTCGCGCCCGCTTTGATACGCACTTGGCAGAACTCGCTCAACAACTCGATCCGAGTGACACCACAATCAAGGATGACGAGGACGTTGAGGACGATCGCCTGCGCTTGATTTTTACTTGCTGTCATCCGGCCCTGTCGCCAGAAGCTCAGGTGGCGTTGACGCTGCGGGAAGTCTGCGGACTCAGTACCGAGGAAATTGCCAGCGCCTTCCTGATTGCTCCCCCCACGTTGGCGCAGCGGATCGTGCGGGCCAAGGCGAAGATCCGCCACGCACGCATTCCTTATCAAGTGCCGTCGAAAACCGATTTGCCCGATCGATTGGACACCGTGCTTCAAACGATCTACCTAGTGTTTAACGAAGGGTACGCGGCCTCATCTGGCAGCTCGCTGACGCGGGCCGATCTCGCTGACGAAGCGATCCGTTTGGGACGGCTGGTAATGGAACTGTTGCCAGACTCCGAGGTGATTGGACTCCTGGCGCTGATGCTGCTGCAAGAATCGCGGCGCACCGCACGCACTTCCTCCACAGGCGACCTCATACTTCTAGAAGACCAAGATCGATCGCTCTGGAATCAAGCACAAATTTCTGAAGGCAGGTTACTGGTGCAGCAATCGCTATCATCGGGACGGTTTGGTTCGTACACGCTTCAGGCTGCGATCTCAGCGGTGCATTCAGAGGCCCAGACTCCTGCTGCAACGGACTGGGCGCAGATTGTGGGCTTATACGACCTGCTCGTGCAATTAGAGCCGTCGCCCGTTGTTGCCTTAAATCGGGCGGTGGCAGTGGCAATGCGCGATGGCCCCTTAGCGGGACTGCAATCGATCGACCAAATATTAGCGCGTGGGGATTTGGCAGATTACCATCTGGCACACTCCGCGCGAGCCGATTTGTGTCGGCGGCTGGGCAGAACGGCTGATGCCAGAGAATCCTACCAAAAGGCGCTGGCGATCGTGAAACAGGAACCAGAGCGTCGTTTTCTCGAAAAACGCCTTCGCGAGTTAGCCTGAAAAAATTTTTTGCTTTGCTGTCGATTTGCAGCTTCGCCGAACGACTACTAATATCAAATCCGTTGACATCGGAATTATGCATCTCTCTCTTCTCTTTCTCTGTGTCCTCTGTGTCCTCTGTGGTTTAATCATTCCGATCTAACCGGAATTGATATAAATGAAGGCGACTATCTCAGATCGAATTTTGGAGTAACCATGAAATACATATTGCTGATTTACAGCGACGAAAATGCATGGACTGAAAGCGAGCTGCAGCAATGCTACGCAAAGTCTTTGCAGCTAACCCAAGAACTGCAAGCGAACGGTCAATATTTAGGTGCTTCGCCGCTACACTCGATCGCCACAGCAACCAGTATTCGAGTCCGTGACGGCAAAAAACTTGTCACCGATGGGCCGTTTGCGGAGACGCGCGAACAACTCGGCGGCTACTTTCTGATCGATGCCAAGGATCTGGACGAAGCGATCGCGATCGCAGCACGCATACCAAGCGCCAGTAAAGGTACGGTTGAAATTCGCCCGATCGTGGAACTGTCGGGCTTGCCATCAGACCAGTAGTTGCCGTCAATACCGCTCAACGCAAAGTTCCACATCCGCACTGACAAACTTTTTCAGAAAAAATGTTCAACTTGTCGATCGCGCGCACCTCTATTCGACTAGATGGTAGAGCAAGGGTTAGCAGTTTTCAATCTGCGCCCGGAAAACCAATCGACATCAAGAAGGAGAGACCACGATGACTGTGGCAACCGAAACCACCAAAACCCAAGACGAAGCCCAGATTCGACAAATCATCGCAGATACCGCCAGTGCCATCTGCGCCAAAGACCTCGATGGCATCATGGCGCACTACGCCCAAGATGTGATTATTTTCGATGCAATACCGCCGTTCCAAACCAAAGGTGCAGATGAATTTCGACAAACGTGGGAGGCGTGTCTGCCTTGCTTCCCGGACTCCTTCGGGATTGAGATGCGAGACCTCAGCCTCACCGTGAGCGGTGATTTGGCTATCGCGCACTGGCTTTTTCACTTCACAGGGATGCCAAAAGATCACCCAGGGGCGGAGATGTGGATGCGAATCACCTCTGCGTGCCAGCGGAAACAGGGCAGATGGCAGATTGTGCACGAGCATTGCTCTGTCCCCTTCGATCCAGAAACGTCTCAAGCCGTTTTCACGATCGCACCTTAGCCCAGCTCAACAACTATAAACAAAAGGAGATTTCACGATGAAAGTCATGGTTCTAATCAAAGCTACCGAAGATTCAGAGGCAGGCGTCATGCCCAGCGAACAGCTTCTGACGGAAATGGGGCAATACAACGAAGCATTGGTCAAGGCGGGAATTATGCTCGCTGGCGAAGGGCTACATCCCAGTTCAAAAGGAGCGCGGGTGACGTTTTCAGGCACAAATCGCAGCGTGATTGACGGGCCGTTCACAGAGACAAAAGAACTGATTGCCGGATTCTGGATCTGGCAAGTGCAGTCGATGGAGGAAGCCATCGCCTGGGTCAAACGCTGCCCCAACCCGATGCCAGGAGAATCCGCGATCGAAATTCGCCAGATCTTTACAACAGAGGACTTCGGCGAATCCTTGACGCCCGAACTCAGGGAACAGGAAGAACGCATTCGGGCGGGGACAGAACAACTCCAGCGTTCTTGAGCGCATAAATACTGCCTAACTTTTTGTTCGGCAGCCACATCATTTCCTGTGAATGGATTGCTCGATCGACTATTAACCAAAGGAGTACATCATGCAATTGAATCCTTATCTCTTTTTTGATGGTGAATGCAAAGCTGCATTTAAATTCTACGAACAGTGTTTAGGTGGCAAAATCGAGATGATGACCTATGGGGATGCGCCCATGTCTGAGGAATTTCCCTCCGAACAGCGCGATCGAATCATGCACGCCAACTTAACTGTTGGTTCAATGGTATTGATGGGTTCTGACACTCCACCCGATGGCTTTCAAAAACCACAGGGATTCTCTGTGCATCTTCAATTTGACGATCTGGTCGAAGCGGAGCGGATCTTTCAAAAATTGGCAGAAAACGGAACGGTAAAGATGCCATTCCAAGAGACTTTCTGGTCTACCCGTTTTGGAATGCTTGTCGATCGATTTGGCACACCGTGGATGATTGATGTCCAGCCAGCTACCTAGGGCTTGCTGAATCAGTGGTTGAAGTAAACACGGTATGGATTTTCGGACGAATAAAGGCAGTAATGGTGCAAGAA